>JAYVMH010000200.1:0-6993 GCA_043759015.1 Actinomycetota bacterium | reverse complement strand
GTGTCCGGCGGTGATGCGCTTCGGCGCGCCAGGGCGTTGGGTGCTCCGACACGAGTGGCCGTGCTCGATGCGCTGCGCCTCGCCGCAGGACCACTGACGCCGCAGGACCTCGCCGCCGCGGTCGGCGTGCATCACACCGCAGTCCGCCAGCACCTGGCGGTGCTCGCCGACGCCGGTCTGGTCGCGGCGGTGCCGCTCGCGCCCGCCGGCCGTGGACGACCGCGGGTCGCCTATCGCCCCCTCGCGGATCCCCAGCCATACCAGCAGCTCGCGACGGCGCTGATCGGCGCCGTCGCCGCGGGCGGCGCCGCTCGGCAGGCAGGCGCCGCCCACGGCGCGAAGGTCTCGCCCTCACCGCGGGGCGCACTCGCCACACTGTTCCACGAGACCGAGCGCCTCGGCTTCCAGCCGCACGTCCGTTCGCGAGGGCAGGGCCGTCACGAGCTGATCCTCGGCGCGTGCCCGTTCGCCGATGTTGCGGCGATCAGCCCCGATGTGGTGTGCGACCTCCACATGGGCCTGGCGGAAGGAATCGTCGCCCGTGCCGGCGGCATCGAGGTGACCGGGCTGAAGGTGGCCGATCCTCACCGCGGCGGCTGCCGGTTCACCCTGCGCGAGACGGCAAAGAACACCGACGGCGTCACTTGAGGAACTTGCTCGTCGTGTTGTCGGCGAGCACCTTGCCGCCCGTCTGGCAGGTCGGGCAGTACGCCACCCTGTAGCCGCTGTACGACACCGAACGGATCGCATCGCCGCATTCGGTGCAGGGTTGGCCGATGCGATGGTGGACCCGTCCGGGTCGGTCGGCCGACGAGCTCATGTCGCTGCGGGTTCGTTCGTAGGTGAGCCCTTCGTCGACGGCGTCGTGGATCGCCTGCCACACGAGCGCGGCACCCTCACCGCCCAGCTTGCCCGTCATCGCGAACGGGGAGAGCTTCGCCCGGTGGCAGATCTCGTTTGCAAGCATTCGTCCGAGGCCGGCGATCTGGTGCTGGTCGCGTAGGAACCCGTGAAGGCGCATTTTGTTCGCCGCGAACGCCGCCGCGAGCGTGCCGGTCGTGTACGACAGCGCGTCGGGGCCGAGTCGGTTCAGCGGCGGACCGTCGAGGAGCTCAGTGGCCACGCACCACACCCCGGCGCGCCGTTCCTTGCCGGCTTCGGTGAGCAGCAGCGCCGGCCCGTCGCCGAACACGAATCGGGCCTGGCCGTTGCGTGGCTTGAGCGATTGAGTGCCGTCGACCAGCAGGCGGCCGCCCTGCATCAGGTGAACGACGAAGTGGATCGGTCCGAAGTCCAGCAGCAGGTACTTCCCGCGACGGTCGACCTTCTCCAGCGGGCGGCCGTACGCATCGTGCGGCCGTGGAACCGCCGTCTTGAGCGCCGTGAAGTTGAACGGCACGAACCTGGCGAGTGTCGCGCCGCGGAACAGGTCGGTGAGCCGTTCGGCATGTGCCTGGACCTCGGGCAGCTCGGGCACCGGTCCGGCCTACACGTACTCGGTGCGATCGCGGACGGTGCGGAAAACGGCATCGAGCGCCGCGAAGACGGGTTGCGACTCGACCAGCTTCTGCTGGCTGCCCGTGAGCTGGATGCGGCCCTTGATGAACGCCTCCTGCGCGTTGATGGTGCCCGTGGCGACGCCAGTGGCCGTTTCCCACGTCTGCTCCATGCGCACGTCCTCGGGGAACGCCGAACCGGCCCCGAACCGCGCAAGGCCGTCGCCGACCTGCAGGTGGTAGACCACGATGCCCTCCGGGCCGTCGGTGACGACCTGGGTGACGCCGATCGTGTGCTGGTTGGCGACGCTCTGCAACTCGGCACTGGCCGCCACCTCGGCGGTCAGCGCGTCGAGCCACTCGAGGCTGAGGTAGCGGATCACACGCATAGTCTGGCCCATGTGTTCACGAATGCCGACGAGCTCCGCCATCGAGATGTGGCGGTCGAGGCGTGGTGGTGGTGGGGCTGGACGCCGGACCTGGAGGTCGGCTTCTACGTCGGGCTCGAGTTGCGCGGCCACCGGTTCGACTACTGGGCCGGTCTCGTGCAGCGGGGCCGGCCGTACCTGTACGTGGAGGAGCTGGACGGCGTCGGGCTGCGCGACGGGCTCGAGATCAAGCCGGCGGAGATGTGGGCGGGTCACTCGTGCGACGACCCGTTCCGTCAATGGAGCCTGGGCAACGAGGCCCACGGCGTGCTGATCGACGATGCGCTCGATGTGGTCCGGCGCCCGTTCGGCACGCCTGCGCCGGTGACGTTCGACGTCGAGTGGTACGCCAACGGCAGCGCGGAGGCGATTCCCCACGGCTACCAGCAGGCGGGCGAGGTCGATGCGGAGATCGAGCTGAGCGACGGCGTGCTCGCCGTGGAGGGTCTCGGACATCGCGTGCACGTGTGGGGTGTGCCGTACGTGCCGTGGTCGTTGGCCATGCCCAGCGCGCCCGACCTTCCCTGGGCGCCCTACCGCCGCCACGACGGCCGCGGGGTGTTGCAGGTGCTCACTCGTGGGGGGTGGCTGGCGCGTACGGTGGACGCACCATGAGTCGCGACATCCTCGACGAGTTCGAGCAGCAGCGCCGGTCGCCGGCGTACCCGTCGGTTCCCGCATCGGGCGGCCTGGTGGTCGAGGACCGCGCCAGTGGTTTCTGCGGCGACATCGTCCACCTCGATGCGCGAACGGTGACGTTGCGCGACCGCGAAGGCCGCCGGCGCGAGTTCGTGTTCAAGGCCGGCGGGTTCCTGCTCGAGGGCAAACCCGTGACGCTCGTACGACCGAAGGTCGCGGCGGCGGCGCCGGGGCGCACCGCGGCCGGTTCGTTGCGCAGCACAGGGGCGCCCCGAGCCCGCACCGCGGCGGCAAGTCGGATCTGGGTCGAAGGCCGCCACGACGCAGAGCTCGTCGAGCACGTCTGGGGCGACGACCTGCGCGAGCTCGGCATCGTCGTGGAACCGATGCACGGGCTCGACGATGTTGTCGCGATGGTTCGCGAGTTCGAGCCCGGTCCGCGGCGACGGTTGGGCATCCTCGTCGACCACCTCGTCACCGGCTCGAAGGAGGACCGGCTGGCCAAGCAGGTGGCGGAGGAGTTCGTGCTCGTCACCGGGCATCCGTTCGTCGACGTCTGGGCGGGCATCCGACCGAGGGTGATGGGGCTCGGCGAATGGCCCGACGTGCCACGAGGCGTGCCGTGGAAGGAGGGGCTGTGCTCCGCGCTCGGCACCGACGTGCGGGGCTTCTGGCCGCGTCTGCGCAACACGGTGCACACGTTCGCCGACCTCCGGCCCGAGCTGGTTGGTGCCGTCGAGCGGCTGATCGACTTCGTCGCGCCGGCCTGACTGCGGCGCTTCCGCGTCAGCCGGGGTTGGCGGCAGACCTGCGGTGCTTCAGGAACTGCAGGATCAGGGGCAGCACAGAGATGCCGACGATGATGATCGCGGCGAACTCGATGTTGTGCTTGATGAAGTCGATCTTGCCCAACAGGTAGCCGAGCGTCGTGAGGCCGACGGCCCACAGCACGCCACCGATGATGTTGAACGACGCGAACGTGCGGTAGTGCATCTTCGACACCCCGGCCACGGTGGGCACGAAGGTCCGCACGATCGGCACGAAGCGGGCAAGCACGATCGTTTTCGAACCGTGCTTCTCGAAGAAGGCGTGGGCCTTGTCCACGTTGGCGGGGTCGAAGAAGCGGCTCCTGGATCGGTTGAAGAGCGCCGGCCCGAACCGGTTGCCGATCATGTAGCCCACCTGGTCGCCGGCGATGGCGGCGACCGCACAGGTGAGCGCCACCCACGCCAACGCGGGGAGGTGGTGACCGCCGGCATCCGACGCCAGGAAGCCGGCGAAGAACAGCAGCGAGTCGCCCGGGAGGAAGAATCCCACCAGCAACCCGGACTCGGCGAACACGATCGCGGCGAGCACGACGAGCCCGCCTCTTTCCACCCAATGATTCGCGAAGTCGAGCAGTGCGAGCACGGTCAGAGTGCTGCGCCGAGCGTGTTCTTCTGGCGGCTGCTGTACACGATCGCGCCGATCAGGACCACGAGCGCGGCGGCAGCGATGCTGAAGCGAGCGCCGTCGTTGTGCTGCAGGCTGATGATCGCCGGGAGGGTGAGCAGGCTCACCAGGTTCATCACCTTGATCAGCGGGTTCAGCGCCGGGCCGGCCGTGTCCTTGAACGGGTCGCCGACGGTGTCGCCGATGACGGCTGCCTTGTGCGGGTCGCTGCCCTTGCCACCGTGGTGGCCGTCCTCGATGTACTTCTTCGCGTTGTCCCACGCGCCGCCGGCGTTGCTGAGGTAGTTGGCCATCAGCTGACCGACGAGGATCACCGCGGCGAGGAACGCCCCGAGCGCCTTCCAGTCCATGCCGAAGCCGATGATCACGGGGGTGAGCACGGCGAGAAGGGCGGGCGTGGCGAGCTCGCGCAGCGAGGCCTCGGTGCAGATGTCGATGACGGGGCCGTACTCGGGCAGCTTCTCGCCGCGCATGATCTTGCCGTCGGCGAACTGCTTGCGGACCTCCTGCACGACCACGCCGGCCGTGCGACCGACGGCGCGGATGGCGAGCGACGAGAACAGGAACGGCACGACACCACCGATGAGCAGACCGATGAAGACCTTCGGGTCGGCGACGTTGATCGGGAGCTTGTCGAACACGCCGCGGCGCACGTCGTCGACCTTGACGCCGAGCTCGTTGCCGACGGTCTCGATGAAGCTCGCGAACAGCGCGACGGCCGCGATGACGGCGGATCCGATGGCAAAGCCCTTGGTGACGGCCTTGGTGGTGTTGCCGACCGCGTCGAGGCTCACCATGATGCGCTCGGGCTCGCCGTGGAACTCTCCGCTCATCTCGGCGATGCCGGCGGCGTTGTCGCTGACCGGGCCGAACGTGTCTTCCGACACGATGACGCCGGTGGTGGCCAGCATCCCCATGCCAGTGAGGGCCACGAGGTAGAGCGAGAACACCAGGTTGCCGCCGCCGAGGGCGAGCGCGACACCGATGGCGATCGCGATGGCGATCACGGCGTACACCGAGCTCTCCATGCCGCTGGCGGTGCCGGCCAGCACGACGGTGGCGGGGCCGGTCTCGGCGGCGGCAGCGATCTCCTGCACGGGCCTGAAATGCGTGCCGGTGTAGTACTCGGTGAGGCGACTGATGAGCTGGGCGAGCACGAGGCCGATGGCCACGGCGCCGAAGCACTTCCAACCCGCATTGCTGTGATCGTTGCCCACGTAGGTGAGCGCGACGATCAGCGTGCCCACGAGCGTGAGCGTGCCGGCGACGAGGAAGCCCTTGTTGATCGGCTTCAGCGCGTTCGTCTCGCCCTCTTTCGCCTTCACTGCGAACACACCGAAGATCGAGGCGATCACACCGATCGCCCGCGCCGCGAGCGGGAAGACCAGACCGAGGGCCGGGTTGGCGCCCACCGAGTTGAACGCGGCGACGCCGAGGATGATGGACGCCACGAGGGTGACCTCGTAGCTCTCGAACAGGTCGGCAGCCATGCCGGCGCAGTCGCCGACGTTGTCGCCGACGTTGTCGGCGATGGTGGCCGGGTTGCGCGGGTCGTCCTCTGGGATGCCCGCTTCGATCTTGCCCACCAGGTCGGCGCCGACGTCGGCCGCTTTTGTGAAGATCCCGCCGCCGACTCGGAGGAACAGGGCGAGCAGTGAACCACCGAAGCCGAACCCGATCAGGATCACCGAGCTGGTGTTCTGGAAGACCATGATGATGCCGGTAGCGCCGAGCAGGCCGAGGCCGACGGTGAACATGCCGGCGACGCCACCCGTGCGGAACGCGACCGTGAGGGCCCTGGGCATGCTGTTGGTGAGCGCCGCGGCTGCGGTGCGGACGTTGCCGCGGGTGGCGAGCGTCATGCCGATGTAGCCGGTGAGGCCGGAGGCCCCGCAGCCCAGGACGAAGGCGATCGTGCGGAACAGGCCGGCCTGACCGAAGGCGAGCGCCTCCGTGCCGTCGGGCTTGTTGATCGCGGTGCTCGTGAGGAACACGATGACGGCCAACGGCACGAGGATGACGGCGATCGTCTTGAACTGCCGCTTCAGGTAGGCGAGAGCGCCCTCCTGGATGGCCTTGGCGATCTCCTTCATCTTCGGCGACCCCTCGTCCTCGGCGAGGACCGACTTGGCGAGGTAGAAGCCGACGGCGAGGGCGAGCAGGGCGGACGCTGCCGAGAGCAGCAGGACGGCCCACTCGCCACCCTTGAGCACGAACTGTTGGTAGCCGCCTTCGGCAGCGAAAATAGCTGGCACCGGTGATCTCCGGGTATCTCGGGCGCGTCGGAAGACGCGCTGGATGGGCAAACGTGGAGAGTGTAGAGACTTCCCGCCCACGGCACGAACTTTGAACGTAGAGTCCGCCTGAAGAAACTTCTCGCGACGACTTCATCAGGGCTACCGTTCGGCCCGCACACCTGCACTCGTCGAGGAAAGGCCGTCCGAAGATGGCACAGGCAACTCAGTCACGCGGCCCGGTCACCGGGACCGCAGTGAACGCGAAGAAGCGCCGCCGCTTCTTCCTGCTCGATCTGTACGGCACCGCCGTCGGCAAGAAGTACGCCATGGCGGTCAGCGGCATCATGATGCTGGGCTTCGTGTTCGCCCACATGGTGGGCAACCTGAAGATGTACCTCGGGCCCAACGACTTCAACCACTACGCGGAGTTCCTCCGCGAGCTCCTCGTGCCGATCCTGCCCCGCACCGTCGCGCTGTGGCTGATGCGGGTCGGCCTCATCGGCGCTGTGCTGGTGCACGTCCACGCCGCCTACAGCCTGACGGTGATGAACCGCAACGCCCGGTCCGTGAAGTACCAGAGCCCCCGTGACTACCAGGTTGCATCGTTTGCCAGTCGAACGATGCGCTGGACCGGAATCATCGTGGCGCTGTTCGTCCTGTGGCACCTCGCAGACCTGACGTGGGGCTTCGCCAACAACTGGGGTGCGCGTGCGGCCGACGGTCGCTTCGTGCGTGGCGACG
>JAYVMH010000199.1:0-7000 GCA_043759015.1 Actinomycetota bacterium | reverse complement strand
ACGAGCACGGCGAGGTGGCCGGCAGCGTCAGCGGTGGATGTGTGGAAGGCGCCGTGGTCGGTGAGGCGCTGGCGATCCTGGCCGGCGAGGCGCCGGCCCGCATCGTGACGTTCGGCTACAGCGACGACGAAGCCTTCGCGGTCGGCCTCACGTGCGGCGGCATCATCCGGCTGTTCATCGAACCACTGGACTGGTGACCACCATGTACGACCGCCTCCGCGATCTCCTTCGCCAGCAGGTGCCCGTCGCACTGGTGACCGTGATCGACGGCCCCGGCGTGGGCAGCAAGCTCCTCGTCAGCCCGACGGCGCCCGCCGAGGGGTCGCTCGGCCATCCCGAGCTCGACCGAATCGCCGCCCGCGACGCGCTCGCCGAGCTCGAGGCCGGCCGCAGTGGGCTGCGCAACTACGGTCCCGAAGGCCAGACCACGCCCGAGGACCTGATCGACACCCCGATGGTCCGTGCGTTCGTCGAGAGCTGGGCGCCGCCGCCGCAGATGTGGATCTTCGGGGCGGTCGACTTCACGGCCGCACTGGGCAAGGTGGCCAAGGTGCTCGGCTACCGCGTCACGGTGTGCGACGCCCGCGAGGTGTTCGCCACCCGCCGCCGGTTCCCGATGGCCGACGAGGTCGTGGTCTCGTGGCCGGGTCCGCTGTTCGAACGCCGCGGCCACACGCTGAGCGCACGCGATGCGGTGTGCATCCTCACCCACGATCCCAAGTTCGACGTGCCCGCGGTGCAAGGGGCACTTGCCAGCACGGTCGGCTACATCGGCGTGATGGGCAGCCGCAAGACGCACGCCAAGCGGATGGAACGGCTGGCGGAGGTGGGCGTGAATCAGGTCGAGCAGTTGAGCCGGCTGATGTCGCCCATCGGACTCGACCTCGGCGCGCGCACGCCCGAGGAGACGGCCGTGTCGATCTGCGCCGAGATCATCGCCCGGCGCACGGGTCGGCTGGCGCCATCGCTGCGCGACGGGACAGGCCCGATCCACGCGTAGCGGTCGCGCCGTTCAGCCCAGCGGGTTGCCGAACTTGACGCTGCGGCGGTGCTTGGGCAGGGTGCCTAGCGAGATCAGCCGCCCGCTCTGGGGTGCGTGGATGATGGCGTCGCCGATGCCGAGGTACAGCATCACGTGGCCCGGGTACCAGACGATGTCGCCGGGCTGAGCACTTGCTTGGGCGACCGGGGGCACGGTGCGGATCTGCGACCGGCTGGTCCGCGGGAGGTTGACGCCCGCCTGCTCCCACGCCCAGCCGGTGAGCGCCGAGCAATCGAACCCGAACCCGGGCTGACGCTTGTACGCGCGGTACCGCACGCCGAGTTGAGTGAAGGCGGTGAGAATGGCGAGCTGATGCGACGCGTCGGCGGTGCGCCATGAGTGCTGCAACTGCGACGCGTCGAGCCCGAGGCGATCGGCGGCTGCCGCGGCGATCGAGTCGCGGATCGAGGCGTACTGGGTAAGGGTTGCCGAGTTGCCGGTGACGGAGTACGCAGCCCAGGAGTCGAGCGCGCCGGCGGCGGCGCCTGCCAGTGAATCGTTGCCGATGGTGTCGGATGCCACGCGCGGCACCGGGGCCGACAACGGAGCGATGAACACGGCGGGGACGGCCCGGGGCACGCCGGCGGAGGCGTCGGCCATGGCCGGCAGCGCCGCGGCGCCCGCCGCGATGGCTGTCGTGATCGCGGTCGCGAACGTCAGAGAACGAATAGCGTTTCGAAGCGTCATTTGGGGTGACGTTCCTCTCGGTTGGGCGTTCGCCGGTCGGCGAACTGTCGGTCGTGAACGAGGGTCTTCCCGCTCCTCCTCACGGCGCCGGCACCACACGAGAGCGCCACCGCACCTGATGCGACAACGACGGGTACCTACGAATGTGACCGCCCGCTGCCGTAACAACTGGAACCCTAGCGTCATCCAATCGCAACAATCAACCCCACTGCAACGGATTCGTCATCATTTCGTCATCCACTAGACTGCTGCCGTGCTCCATGTCGCCGCCCTGCTCGCCGCAGGCGTCGGCAGCCGGTTCGTCGGGCCCACCCACAAGCTGACCGCCGATCTCCGCGGCCGGCAGGTGTGGCAATGGGCGCTCGACCAGGTGCTGGATGCCGGATTCGACCATGTCGTGGTGGTCACCGGCGCCGTCGAGTTGGCCGTTCCCGCGTCCGTCACCACGGTCACCAACCCGCTGTGGGCGCTCGGTCAGGCAACCAGCCTGCACGCGGCCACGGCAGCGGCCGGAGCGCTCGGTGCCGATTCGGTGACGATCGGGCTCGCCGACCAGCCGTTCGTGACCGCCGAGGCGTGGAGGGCAGTGCGCGACGCGCCGCCAGGTTGCCGGATCGTGCTCGCCGAGTACGAGGGCCATCCCGGCCCGCACCCTGTCCGCCTCGGCCGCGACGTGTGGCCGATGTTGCCCACCGAGGGCGACGAAGGTGCCCGCCGCGTCATCCACCTGCACCCCGAGTGGGTCTGCCGCGTACCATGCGTAGGCTCGGTTGCCGATATCGACACCCTGGAGGACCTCGAGCGATGGAAAAACTGCTGAATGAGTTCACCGTCAACCGTTCGATCGCCCACACGTGGGCGGTGCTCACCGATGTCGAACGCATCGCACCGTGCATGCCGGGGGCGCAGTTGGAGGAGATCGAGGGCGACGTCTACCGCGGCATGGTGAAGGTCAAGCTGGGCCCGATCTCGACGGCGTTCAAGGGCCAGGCTTCCTTCGTCGAACGCGACGACGCCAATCACAAGGCCGTGCTGAGGGGCGAGGGCCGCGACACGGGCGGCAAGGGCAACGCCGACGCGCTGATCACCGCCCAGCTCGAGCCGGTGTCGGCACACGTCACCAAGTGCATCGTTTCCACCGATCTGCGGATCAGCGGCAAGGTCGCCCAGTTCGGCCGCGGCGTGATGGGCGACGTCAGCGAGAAGCTGATGACCCAGTTCGCCAACAACCTGAACTCGATGCTGGACGCCGAACAGGACGATCCGGTGGAGGCGGCCGAGGCCGCAGCCGAAGCGGTCGAGCACGCGCACGAAGTCGCCGAGCAGGCTGCCCACGCATCGCCGCCCGTGGCCGAACCCGCCGCCACGTTCGGGGCCGCACCGACGGTCCGCAAGATCCAGGGCCCGGCCGCCGAGCCGATCGAGCTCTCGGAGTTCGCCGGTTCAGCGCTGCTCAAGCGGCTGCTGCCCGCGCTCGGTGGACTGGTCCTGTTGCTGCTCGCGCTGCGTCGCCTGCGCAAGTAAGCACGTGCTCGACGACGATCTGGTCGCCGAACTCCTCGGGCGGATCCCGCAGAGCGAGTTCGAGGTGGTCGTCCGCGAGGCCAACGGCGAACCGTTGGTGCTGCGCAACGCCCCGTTCTTGCGTGACGGTACGCCGATGCCGACGAGGTACTGGCTCGCCGGTCGCGACGTCACCAAGCAGGTCAGCCGGCTGGAAGCCGACGGCGGGGTCCGCCGCGCCGAAGCCGCCCTCGAACCGGCGCTCGTCGCCGCGGCGCACGCCCGTTACGCGGCCGAGCGCGACGCCGCGATCCCAGCGGATCACCAAGGGCCGCGACCGTCGGGCGGCGTCGCGGGCACCCGCGAGGGTGTGAAGTGCCTCCACGCGCACTACGCCTACTTCCTCGCCGGCGGCGACGACCCGGTCGGGCGCTGGGTCGGTCACGAGCTCGGTCACGAGCACGGTCACGAGCACGGTCACGACAATGCCGGCGGCGGTGACGAATGACGACGCTACGAGTGTCGTTCGAGCAGCACTCGATGTCGTTCCGCATGGACGACGTGTCGACCAAGGTGCCGGTGGGCATCGACACGCTGAACGACACGCTTCGAGCCACCGACCCGCCGGCGCCGGAGGACCTCACCAACGCGATCGGGCTCGTGCAGGACCACCTCGAGGACGCCAGCCGAGAGATCCCGATGCTGGCGTTCACCACCCGGATCGAAGTCGCGGGTATCGGCGTGCACACCGTTGCCGCCGTCGAGGTCGGGTCGCCGGTGGAGCTGCCCCTGGAGGTCGGGCGCCTGGCAGCCGAGGAAGTCTTCCGCACGCTCGTCACCGAACGGCGGGCGCAACGGCGTCGCAACCCGGGGCTCGAGGAGTCGATGGTGGACGACGTGCTCGGCGTCGTCTGTGCACTTGTCGCGCTGATGCGATTCCTGCATGCGGACGCGGTGTGGATGGTCGCGCCATGAGCGGACGGGGGTCCGGCCATCCGTCGGCATCGAACGGCGCCATCCGGCTCTACGGTCGACGCGTGATGCTGCGCCCGCTGGCCGCGGCCGACTGGACGCAGTGGACCGAGGTCCGCGTCCGCAACGACGACTGGCTCACGCCGTGGGAACCGCTCCGGCCCGCGAACCTGCTGGACCCCACCCGCGATCGCGACGCCTTCGCCTCACGCTGCGCCGCCCGCGATCGAGATCGGCAGATCGGTGTGGCGTACGGCTTCGGAGTGTTCATCGGCCCCGATCTCGCCGGCGAGATCAACCTCAACGGCGTGGTGCGCGGTGCGCTGCAGACCGGAACGGTGGGCTACTGGATCGACCAGGCCAAGGCCGGCCATCGCTACATCGCCGAAGGCGTGCTCGTGGTCGCCCGGTTCGCGTTCGAACAGTTGCATCTCCACCGGTTGGAGATCTGCATCGTGCCGCGCAACACGAACAGCCGCCGTGTCATGGAGGTGCTCGCGATCCGCGAGGAAGGGGTCGCCCAACGCTTCCTCGAGATCAACGGCGCGTGGGAGGACCACCTGCGGTATGCGATCACCGCCGAAGAGTGGACCGAACGCCACGACGAGTTCGGCGTGGCGTGGCTGTGAGGGATGCTCTGTTGGTGAGAGCTCGTGTGTCGTGAGAGGTCAGGCGTCGTCGGCCGCGAGGCGGAAGGCCTCAGCCTTCGCCTTGCGCAACGAGCTGCGCCGCTTCCATGCCTTCATCTTCCAGTGACGCATGCCCTTGGGCGCGGCGCTCTTGATCGCCTTCTCCGTGTCGTGTTGGTGGCCCGGCACCCAGGCGCGGCCTGGTTCGTGCACTTCATCGGGCTCGTAACCGGCACTGACCTGCGCCGCAACCGAGTGCAGTTCGCTGTTGATGCGATGCCGCTCGTTGTGGGCATGGGCTCGCAAGTCCATTTTCGGTGGCGGGGCCACGTCTTGGCTGCGATGGCGCTGGCTCATGGGTACCTCCGTGCTGTTCGGAATGTACGGCTGCTCTCCGTGATTGCACGCTAAACCTGTCCGCGACCGCGGTGAAGGGGCTTTCGGTAACAGTTGTGCGCGCTTTTGGCCCGGCGTGCCCGGCGGCGGTGATCAGGCCTTCTTGGCGGTGATCTTCGCCTGGAGCGCGGTGATGCGCTCGGCGAACCACGGTTGGCGCGTGCTCCAGACCTGCGGTGTGAGCTCGCGCTCGACCGCATCGGGATGCGTGCGGACGTCGGCCATCTCCTGGATCGTCTTCTTGGTCACGATCACCAACTCGCGCGGCGCCGACGCGGCGCGCGCGGCCATCTCGTGGGCGGCCGCCATCAGCAGGTCGTCGTCGACGCAGCGATGCACGAGACCCACCCGCTCGGCCTCCTCGCCGTCCATCACCTCGCCGAATATCACGGCGGCGAACGCCGTCTGCGGGCCGGCGATGCGGCGCAGCATCCACGCGTGACCGCCGCCGGGATGGATGCCGATCTGCAGGAACCGCGTGTCGAACTTCGCCCGTCGCCCGGCGAGCCGCACGTCGCACCCGAGCGCGAGGTTCATCCCGGCCCCCACCGCGGCACCGTTCACCGCCGCCAGCGTGGGCAGTGGGCTGCGGGCGATGCGCAGAAAACCTTCGTAGATGTTCCCGAGACTGGAGGAGCTGCTCTCGGCGAGGTTGCCAAGGTTCGCACCGGCGCAGAAGGCCGGCGCGGCCCCCGTGACCACGATGGCCCCGATGGATTCGTCGGCTTCGATGGCATCCATCGCGGCAACGATCTCGGTGACCATCGGTGCGGTCAGCGTGTTGCGCTCGGCCGGATTGTTGAGCGTGAGGGTGGCGACACCGTCGGCCACGTCGACGAGAACGAGCGACATGTCCGCAACCGTACCGAATCCCGTCGTCCCGGCAGCTACCGTCGGGGTTGCATGCTCGACCATGTGTTCACCGACGCCATCAGTGCGCTGCGCGACGCCTTCGAGGCCGCGTTCCTCGAGCGGCAACCGTTCGAGGAGCACTTCCAGGCCGACGTGCTGCTCGGCGACCTCACCTGGGAAACCAGCTACGGCTTACCGGGCGAGGAGAACCCGCCCCGTGTCGTCGCCCACATCACCTTCGACTGGCCGTCGTGGAGCCAGACCGCGTACCGCCAGTGGTACGTCGAGGAGGTCCTCGACCGGCTGCCCGCGATCGAGATCGAGATCGTGTTCCGCGTGCAGAACATGGCGGCCGCGCTCGACCCGGCGCGTGTGTATGCGATCGCGCCCACCGTCAGTCCGCTGATCGGCGACGGGCGGCTGGAACGCGCAGGAGTCACCGCCGAGATCGCGTACGGCGACCAGGAAGGCCAGGCCCCCGAGTTCGCCGTCGAAGCGACGTACGAAGGCCTCTACGAGCTCGCCGAGGCCGCGCTGGACAACGGCGCCAGCACACTGCTCGACGACCACTTCGGAGCCCTTGGCGGCTGGATCGCCGCCACCCTGGTCAAACTCGCCGACCTGCACTAGCTCAATGGTCGGGACTGGCCCCCCAAGTGGTCGGGACTGGCCTCCGCTTCGCTTGGGCTGCTCCCTCCGTGCGGATCCTCCGCTGGCGCTCCGTCCCGCCGCTGCGAACGTTGGTCCCACTCGGGGGGCTTGAGGCACCTCTCCCCTCTGGCGCGAAACTCGGTCCGGGTCACCAGGCGACGGGGGCGCGTGAGCGTCGGTCCATGAACGATGTGGTGCTGTACGAGGTGAGCGAGCGGATCGCCACCATCACGCTCAACCGACCCGACGCTCGAAACGCACTGTCCAG
>JAYVMH010000198.1:0-7008 GCA_043759015.1 Actinomycetota bacterium | reverse complement strand
GTCGGGCCGGGGAGGGCGCAGTACACGCACCTGCTCGACGAACAAGATGCTTCCGTCCTCGACGACATCATCGTGTGGTGGGTCGCGCCCGACGTGTTCGACGTGATGCCCAACGCCAGCAACACTGCCGGCGTGCGCAGCGCCATCGGCGGCACGGATACCACCAGCACGCGAGCGATCATCGCCGTACAGGGCCCACAGGCTCGCGACCGCATCCGCGGCGTCTTCGACGAAGCCGCCCAGGTCGGCAGGTTTCGTGTCGCCGCATGCTCGTGGCGCGGGGTGCCCTGCACGGTTGCCGGCACCGGCTACACGGGCGAGGCCGGTCTAGAGATCGCCGTGCCTGTGGACGCTGCGCCCGACCTCTGGAACGCCATCGCCGCTGCCGGAGTCGTGCCCGCAGGCCTCGGCGCTCGCGACACGCTCCGTCTGGAGGCCGGGTTGCCGCTGCACGGCCACGAGCTCGGTGCCGGCATCACCAGCCTGCAAGCCGGGCTCGGCTGGGTGGTGGCATGGAACAAGCCGGAGTTCCACGGCCGGACCGCGCTTGCCGCCGAACGCGATCGAGGTGTTGCCCGATCGTTGCGCGGCATCGCCACCGAAGGTCGCCGACCGCCGCGTGCGGAGTGCCCGGTGCTGATCGACGGTCAGCCGGTGGGAGCCACGACCAGCGGCAACTACTCGCCGGTGCTGGAGCACGGCATCGCGCTGGCGTTCCTGCCACCCGATGTCGCCGAGGCAACGACGGTCGCGATCGACGTGCGCGGATCGATGTTACCGGGCCGCGTCGTGGCGCTGCCCTTCGTGGCCAAGCACTAACGCCGCGCGGCGCTGTTGTTCGCAGGGGCCTTCTTCGCGACCGCCTTGTTGGCCGGAGCCCTTCTCGCAGGGGCCTTGCGCGCAGGGGCCTTGCGCGCAGGGGACTTCTTGGCAGGGGACTTCTTGGCAGGGGCCTTCTTGGCAGGGGCCTTCTTCGCAGGGGCCTTCTTCGCAGGGGCCTTCTTCGCGACCGTCTTGTTGGCCGCGTCCTTCTTCGGCGTAGGCCTGGGCGCCGGTGCCGCGGGGGCAGGCGACGGCGCAGCGGTCACCGGACGGTGACCCCCGCTGCGCAGCGCGGCGAGCGGCCGGAGCCCGAACATGCTGCCCGCCGATTCAGCGAGCAGACCGAGCGGTTGCATGCGGCGGGCAAGATCGCCGAGCAACTCGACGAACTGCACGAGATCCCGCGGGAGCGCGGCGAGCGCCGGGCTGGCCAGCGTGTCGGCCAACCTGCTCAGGCCCGGGGCCACGCGTTCGATCGGCCCGGTCAGTTGCTCGATGAGCGTGTCGGCGGTCTTGATCGTGCGCGTCAGCTGGGGCACGACCGCCTTGACCGGCTCCTCCACGGTGTCGAGCAACGAGTTCACGCGTCGCGCCACCTGGTTCAGCTGATCCATCGTGTCGTTGAACCGTTCGGCGCTCTCGAGGAGCTGCGTGACGCTCTTCTGGAACTGCGCGACCGACTTGCCGATGCCGGCCAACGGGTTGGCTCCGCCGAACAGCGACAGCAGGTCGCCGAGCGACGAGCTGCCGGAATATGCACCCTCTGCCATGACTGCGACCGTAGCGCAGCGGATGGCGCACGCAGGGACGTTCGAGATGGGGGACGTTCGAGATGAGGGACGTTCGAGATGAGGGACGTTCGAGATGAGGGACGTTCGAGATGAGGGACGTCCGGCGCTCAGTTGGTGGCGTAGCTCTCGAGCGGTTCGCAGGTGCACACGAGGTGACGATCGCCGTAGGCGGCGTCGATCCGAGAAACAGGAGGGAAGTACTTCGCTGCCCGCAGCGAGGGGAGGGGATAGGCGCCGAGCTCGCGAGAGTACGGACGGTCCCATTCGCCGAGCAGATCCTCGACCGTGTGCGGGGCAAAATGGAGCGGACTCTGATCGAGCGCCCACTCGCCCGATGCCACGCGATCGATCTCGGATCGGATGGCGAGCATCGCGTCGCAGAAGCGGTCGAGCTCGTGGAGGTTCTCGCTCTCCGTCGGCTCGATCATCAACGTCCCCGACACGGGGAAGCTCATCGTCGGGGCGTGGAACCCGTAGTCGATGAGTCGCTTGGCAACGTCGTCGACCGTGACGCCGGTGTCCTTGGTGATTCCACGCAGATCGAGGATGCACTCATGACCGACCCGCCCCTTGGCACCGGTGTACAGCACGGGGAACGAGGCGTCGAGGCGGGTGGCGACGTAGTTGGCGTTGAGGATCGCCGCTGCCGTCGCCGCCCGCAGACCCTCCGCGCCCATCAACGCGATGTACACCCACGAGATCGGCAGGATGCCGGCCGACCCGAACGGCGCCGCCGAGACGGGCCCGGCGATCGACCCCGCGGCCAGCGGATGACCGGGCAGGAACGGTGCGAGGTGCGAACGGACCGCCACCGGTCCGACCCCTGGGCCCCCGCCGCCGTGGGGGATGCAAAACGTCTTGTGGAGGTTGAGGTGGCTGACGTCGGCCCCGAACTTTCCGGGTTGCGCCATCCCCACCAGGGCGTTGAGGTTGGCACCGTCGACGTACACCTGTCCACCGTGAGCATGGACCACGTCGCAGAGCTCGCGGATCGATTCCTCGAAGACGCCGTGGGTGGACGGGTAGGTGACCATTGCCGCGGCCAGCTTCGCCCCGGCAGCCTCTGCCTTCGATCGGAGGTCGCCGACCTCGACGTTGCCGCGCTCGTCGCACGCGACGACCACCACACTGAAGCCCGCCATCACCGCGCTCGCAGCGTTGGTGCCGTGAGCGCTCGACGGAATCAGGCACACCGTGCGGCCCGCTTCGCCGCGGCTGCGGTGGTAGCCGCGAATGGCCAGCAGACCCGCGAACTCACCCTGGCTGCCGGCGTTGGGCTGCAAGCTCACCGCGTCGTATCCGGTGATGGCCACCAGCATGTCCTCGAGCTGACTGATGAGCGTGCGATAGCCCTCGGTCTCGTCGTCGGCCGCGAACGGGTGCACGTCCGAGAACTCGGGCCACGTCATCGGCATCATCTCTGCCGTCGCGTTCAACTTCATCGTGCACGAACCGAGCGGGATCATCGTGCGGTCGAGTGCCAGATCCTTGTCGCACAGGCGGCGCAGGTACCGCAGCATCTCGTGCTCGGTGTGGTGACGATGGAAGACCGACTGGGTGAGGAACTCGTCGGTGCGTCGCTCGCGGATGCCATCGCCCGCGGCATCGATGTCGTCCCCCAGGCCGACAGCCGCGCCGAACACCTCCAACAGGCGCTGCACGACGGCGATCGTCGTCGTTTCATCGAAGCTGAACGCGACTTGATCGTCGCGGACGCGGCGCAGGTCGAGCCCGGAGCGATGCGCCGTGGCCATGACCGCGTCCGCGTCGCAGCGCACGCTCAGCGTGTCGAACCAGGTGTCGTGGACGGGCGTCACGCCGTGGGCGCGAAGACCCGCCGCGGCGAGGCTCGTCAGCCGGTGAACCCGCTCGGCGATCCGGCGCAGCCCACCCGGACCGTGCCACGTCGCGTAGAAGCCCGCGATGTTGGCCAACAGAACCTGTGAGGTGCAGATGTTGGAGGTGGCCTTCTCGCGGCGGATGTGCTGCTCGCGGGTCTGCAACGCGAGCCGCAGCGCGGGGCGGCCTTCGGTGTCGGTGCTGACGCCCACCAGCCGCCCGGGCAGGGAGCGCGCGGTGGCCTCGCTGGTGGCGATGAACGCAGCGTGGGGGCCACCGAAGCCCATCGGTACACCGAATCGCTGTGCGGACCCGATTGCGATGTCCGCGCCCAGTTGCGCCGGCGGAGTCGTGAGCACGCACGCGAGGAGATCGGTTGCCACGACGACGACCGCCCCGGCCGCATGGCCGCGCTCGATGGCGGCACGCCAGTCGGGAATCGCGCCGGTTGACGTGGGCAGGCTGAGCAGCAGCCCGAAGCACCCGGCGTCGACCGCGTCGAGATCGCCGACGACGACATCGATGCCGATCGGCTCTGCGCGGGTGGCGAGCACGTGGACGATCTGGGGATGGGTGTCGTGATGGACGACGAAGCGGTTGCTGGCGGCCTTGGAGGTGCGCCGGGCCATCGTCATCGCCTCTGCAGCCGCCGTGGCCTCGTCGAGCAGCGAAGCATTCGCCAGTTCGAACCCGGTCAGCTCGGTGATCATCGTCTGGAAGTTGAGCAACGCCTCCAGTCGACCCTGGCTGATCTCGGGTTGGTACGGCGTGTAGGCGGTGTACCAACCTGGGTTCTCGAGCACGTTGCGCAGCACCACCGGCGGACAGATCGTGGCGTAGTAACCCTGGCCGATGAGGGTGGTGCGCGGCGTGTTGCGAGCAGCGATTCCCTTCAATTCGGCCAGTACATCTTCCACCGTGCGCGCCGCCGGAAGGGGGAGTGAGCCGTTCATGACGATGCTGTCCGGCACGGTCTGGGCGATCAGCTCGTCGAGCGACGACACCCCCAGCACCGACAGCATGTGCGCCTGCTCGTCGGGCGACGGGCCGATGTGGCGGCCGATGAAGTCGTGCGTGCCCAACAGTTCGGCGAGGGTGGAACGAGCGGTCATGAAACTCCGGATCGGCGCGGCGATGCTCTTTCGGCGCCCCGCCGCTGGCTGCGCCGGTGGCTCTCCCGTGCGGGCGAATCTGCACGACCGACGCTACCGGAGTCTCAACGACCATGGTGGGACCGTCACCCTCCGCGCGATTATCGCCCTCTTTTCCGTGATCGCACCAGCTCTTGGACATATCTTGGATCAACTTCCCAACCCTTGTACCGATTCAACGACTAAGCAGGAAACACGCCAAACGTTCGGGAGACCGTCGGCGTGTCTGCTGCGGGCGACGATTTCTACAACGGAGGAACCCATGATTCACAGGAAGCTCACAGCCGGTGTCATTGCCGGCGCGGTCGCACTGCTTGCAGGGCTGGGAAGCGGCGTGGTGCAAGCAGCACCGCACGTAGCTGTTCTGCCGGTGGTGAACGACACCACCACGACACTGCCGATCATGGGTTCACCGCTCGTCATCCATGTGCAGACGGGCCCGGGCGGCAACATCAGCCTCGCCGAGATCACCCCGGCCGGCGACTTCAGTGCGATGGTTTCGCCGAACCGCGTTTCCTTCGTCAGCGCCGCCGGCGCGGTTCAGGTCAACGTGAAGAGCAAGGGCAACAGCCAGAGCATCTCGGCTCGCGCCGGGTCGCTGGCCGACATCTCCGGCCCCGGCCATTGGAAGGGTGACGTCTTCGGTGCCGGTACCACCGCGACCGTCGACTTCACCATCGGCGAGTCGCTGACAACCCCCGGAGCGCCCGACATCACCCTCGTGACGATCGCCGTGCTGCCAGCGGGTGTCACCGGTGTGGTCGGTGCAACGACGTCGTCCACCGAGGATGGTGAGATGCGGGCCCGCGCCGATGTGACCTTCACGATGGGCGGCCAGAGCCGAGTGCTGAGCATCAGCGCCAAGGTCGAGCCCGTCGAGCAGGATGACGACTCCGCTGCGGTTGCCGCACCGGTGGCGGTGCCCGCGGTCCAGGCTTCGCTGCGCATCACGCTGTCGGGTTTCCGTGGAGTGCCGCAGGACCTCGCGACAGTGTCCGCCGGTCCCCAGACGTGGAAGGGCTTCCTCTGCGACGGTACGGCCGTGACCGTGACCTACACCGTCGCTGCAGACGGAACGCTCTCGGGCGGCACCGTCGCTCCGGCGACCCCGACCTCAGAGGTCAAGGTCGACGAAGGCAAGATCGAGGTTCGTTGGGCCACCGGTGAGCGGATCCGCATCAAGGGCGAGGTCAACGGCACCCAGATCACGATCAACGTCAAGGAGAAGATCCGCTGCCGTGGCGCTGCGGATCCGACCAGCAACGTCTCGATCGTGCCCAACACCGACGACCACCACGGTGGCGACCACGGTGGTAAGGGCAACGGCGGCGGGGACGACTGACCGGATGCAATTCAGCAACCTGCGGATGCGGCTCCCCCTCGGGGGGGCCGCGTTTGCTGCCCTGGCACTGTTGTCGGTGGGATGCAGCGATTCGTCCAACGTCGCGGCGAACCACGCCGCGACAGGCTCCACGATCTTCGTGGCGACGACTGTTCCCCCGAGCACCATCGTCAGCACCATCAACCCAACGGACCTGCTTGCCAAGGCGCTCGGGGCGCTCGGGGCGAACTACCACTTCACCTCCACGTTCGTGGTGAACGGTCAGCAGACCCTCGTGGCCGACGGCGATCGAGTCGGCACCGGGAGTCGGCTGAGCATCACCCAGACAGGCGCCAAGGTGTCGTACGTGATCCTCCCAACCGCCAGCTACGCGCAGCCTGAGAACGGCGACTGGCAAAAGCTGGACACGCCCCCGGCGAGCACCGATCCCATCACCGCACTCGCCTCGCCCAGCGCGGCCGGCGTGGTGACCGAGGAGGGCACCAAGGTGCGCCTTCGTGTCACCGTTCTGGCGGCCACGCTCGGCGTCGCCGCCACCGGTACTGCCGATCTCGAGGTCGTCATCACCGACGGCGTCCTCACCGAGGTCGACTACGGCACTGCGGTTGCGTCCGGCGGCGTCGCCAGCGTCGCCACGGTCATCGGGCCGGTCGTCGACGCCACTGCGGTCGTCGCGCCCATCTGAGTTCGACAACACGCAATCAACTCGACGGAGATCTGCCGTCGGTCGCTGGGAGTTCCGCCGGTG
Source organism: Actinomycetota bacterium (assembly GCA_043759015.1). Taxonomy (GTDB): domain Bacteria; phylum Actinomycetota; class Acidimicrobiia; order Acidimicrobiales; family Ilumatobacteraceae; genus UBA668. Next base: position 315 of record JAYVMH010000198.1, on the reverse strand, counting down.
GCCGACGGCGCTTCCGCGTCAGTCGACGGTGCCGTAGGCGCGTGCCGCGCCTGGAGCTCGGGCCGCGGTGGCTTCGGCCACCGAGTGCTCCAGGTCGGCGACGAACGCGGGGATCAGGCCGGCATGGATGGCATTCACCGTGCAGTGCAGCGAGGCCGGTGGACCCTGCCGGTCGACGTACCAGCCCCGCCGCCACAGCGCATCGGCGACAGCGAGGACGTCGAGCGTGGCGGGGTTCGTGGCACCGAAGGCGAGGAGCGTCGATTCAGGGCGCGCCCGCACCACGAGATCCGGAATCGACTCGATCGCATCGGC
>JAYVMH010000197.1:0-7046 GCA_043759015.1 Actinomycetota bacterium | reverse complement strand
GTGGTGTTCATCACGTACCGCCAACAACTTGTGCGCGCAAGTTGTTCCCGTCGCGTTGGGCGTCGATCACGGTGTCGGCGGGCGCGGTGCGCTCCCACAGCACCGCGCCGAGGCACGCGGTACCCACCCACAGCACGGCGATCACCGTGCACGTCGTCATGAGGGCCATGGCCGCGCCGATCGGTCCGAAGCTCACCCAACCCGCGAGCAGCTTGGGGAACACCCAGCGCAACGTGATGCGCACCCCGACCAGGTCGAGGATCACCCCGGCGAGCCCTCCCCACGCCATGTGGCGCCAACCGCGGGTACCGTTGCGCACGAGGATGAACGGCGCCACGGACCAGAGCACGAAGGTCGGGATCGAGCCGAGCAGCATCGTGGCAATCCTCATCACGATCCGATCGTGGTGACGGGTGATCACATACGTCAGGATCGACGAGCCCAGCAGCACGAGGAACCAGGCCGTGCCCCGCCACACCTCGGTCCAGAACGGCCAGCGCTCGCGGCGGAACGCGCGGGCGTACGTCTTGGCGACCTGCGACGACATGGGGATCCCCCAGAACAGGAAGCCGGCGATGCCGGCCACCGTCCACGTGCTCTTCAGGTCCGCGCTCACGCCGAACAGGTTGTGGACCTGTTCGGCCGCGGCGCCCTTCAGGTCCATCCACTTGATCATGAAATCGCCGAAGCTGAGGTTGGCGTTGAAGTGGCTCGCCCAGCCGAAGCCGAGCAGGATGAGCGGAATGATCGTGGTGAACAGCTCGAGTGCAAGCAGACCGGCGAGGTCGAGCCCTTCCACCTCGAACAGCCGCTTGGCCGCGTGCACCAGGAGGCCGACGCGCTTGGATTCCTCGAGGCGCTCGTAGCCGAGGGTCAGGCCCTCCTTGATGCTCTCGAGGTGCTCCTCCATCGTCGGGATTGTAGGCGCAGCGCCGAATGGGCTTGCCGAATCGACTCGCCGAATGAGCTGGCGCGACGGCCGCGCGACGCCGTAACATGTCGGTCACCGTTCGGGCCAGCGTCGTCCCGTGCGCCACCAGCCGTTCATTTCGACTTCGTGGAAGCAGAACTCGATGCACACTCAATACCCAGCGGGTCTCCCCGCGCGTACCGGCCTGTACGACCCCCGGTTCGAGCACGACGCCTGCGGTGTCTCGTTCGTCGCCGACATCAAGGGTGTCGTCAGCCGATCCATCGTCGCCATGGGCATCGGCGCGTTGTGCAACATGGAGCACCGGGGGGCGACGGGCGCCGAGTCGGACACGGGCGATGGCGCGGGCATCCTCATCCAAGTGCCGGATCGCTTCCTGCGGGCGGTCGCGCCGTTCGAGCTCCCGGTGGCAGGCGCGTACGCCGTGGGCCTCGCTTTCTTGCCCGCCGACGCGAACGACGCGGAGAAGGCGCAGAGCGCGATCGACCGCATCGTCGCTGAGGAGCACCTCACCGTGCTCGGTTGGCGCGACGTCCCCGTGAACCCCGACTGCCTCGGCAAGTCGGCGAGGGCGATGATGCCCGGCTTCAAGCAGCTGTTCATCGCGGACCCGGCCGGCGCGGCGGGGATCGACCTCGACCGCAAGGTGTTCGTGGCACGCAAGCGGGTGGAGCACGAGCTGCCGCCCGAGCAGTTCACCTACTTCGCTTCGCTGAACGCGCGCACACTGATCTACAAGGGCATGTTCACTACGCCGCAGCTGGCCTTGTTCTTCCCCGACCTCGCCGACGAGCGGATGGAGAGCTCGCTCGCGCTCGTGCACAGCCGGTTCTCCACGAACACGTTCCCGAGCTGGCCGCTCGCCCACCCGTACCGGTTCATCGCCCACAACGGTGAGATCAACACCGTTCAGGGGAACCGCAACTGGATGCGGACCCGGGAGAGCTTGCTCGCCAGCGAGCTGATCCCAGGGCTCGACCGGGCGTTTCCCGTGTGCACTCCCGGCGGAAGCGACTCGGCGAGCTTCGACGAGGTGCTGGAGCTGCTCCACCTCGGCGGGCGCAGCCTGCCCCACGCGATGCTGATGATGATTCCCGAGGCGTGGGAGAACCACGACACGATGGATGCCGACAAGCGCGCGTTCTATCGCTTCCACTCCTCGCTGATGGAGCCGTGGGACGGGCCGGCCAGCGTGTGCTTCACGGACGGAACGGTGATCGGCGCCGTGCTCGACCGCAACGGTTTGCGCCCCAGCCGCTACTGGGTGACGAGCGATGACCAGGTGGTGCTGGCCAGCGAGGTGGGCGTCATCGAGATCGATCCGGCGAAGGTGGTCCGCAAGGGCCGCCTGCAACCGGGCCGCATGTTCCTCATCGACACCGCGCAGGGACGCATCGTCGAGGACGACGAGATCAAGCGCAGCCTCGCCAGGGCCCAGCCGTACCAGCGATGGCTGGACGAAGGCCTGGTGGAGTTGAAGGAGCTGCCCGAACGCGAACACATCGTGTTCAGCCGCCAGAGCGTGCTGCGTCGCCAGCAGATGTTCGGGTACACCCACGAGGAGCTGAAGGTGATCGTCGGTCCGATGGCCAAGAGCGGCACGGAGCCGATCGGGTCGATGGGCACCGACACGCCCATCGCCGTGCTCAGCGAGCGCCCGCGCCTTCTGTTCGACTACTTCCAGCAGCTGTTCGCACAGGTCACCAATCCGCCGCTCGACGCGATCCGCGAGGAGGTGGTGACGTCGGTGGGTTCGACGGTCGGCCCGGAGGCGAACCTGTTGGCGCCCGGGCCGGAGAGCTGTCGCCAGCTGGTGCTGCCGTTCCCGGTGATCGACAACGACGAGCTGGCCAAGATCATCCACATCAACGACGACGGCGGCTACCCCGAGCTTGCCGCCGTGGTGGTGAGCGGGCTGTACCGGGTTGCCGGCGGCGGCTTGGCGTTGAAGCGTGCGCTCGACGCGGTGCGTAGCGAGGTCAGCAAGGCCATCGCCGACGGCGCGCGCATCATCGTGCTCAGCGACCGCAACGCCGACGACGTCTACGCGCCGATCCCGAGCCTGCTGATGACCTCGGCGGTGCATCATCACCTGATCCGCGAGAAGCAGCGCACCAAGGTGGGCCTCGTGGTGGAGAGCGGCGATGCCCGCGAGGTGCACCACATGGCGCTGCTCGTCGGGTACGGCGCCGGCGCGATCAACCCGTACCTCGCGTTCGAGAGCATCGAGGACATGGTGCGCGAGGACCTGCACGGCCTGGGCTCGGTCGACCCGCACGAAGCGGTGAAGAAGTACATCAAGGCTGCCGGCAAGGGTGTGCTGAAGGTGATGAGCAAGATGGGCGTCAGCACCGTCGCGAGCTACACCGGTGCGCAGATCTTCGAAGCGATCGGCCTGGGCAACGAACTGGTCGACGAGTACTTCACGGGCACGGTCAGCCGCCTCGGTGGCATCGGCCTGGAGGAGATCGCCGCCGAGGTGGCAGCTCGCCACACGGCCGCCCACCCGCGCCGGCCCGAGGAGCGTGCACACCGCAAGCTCGATCTCGGTGGTGAGTACCAGTGGCGGCGCGAGGGCGACGTGCACCTCTTCAACCCGGAGACCGTGTTCAAGCTGCAGCACGGCACCCGGTCGAAACGCTACGACATCTTCCAGCAGTACACGAAGCTGATCGACGACCTGTCGAGGAAGGCGGCGACGTTGCGAGGTCTGTTCGACTTCGCACGTGGCGATCGCCCGCCGGTTCCCATCGACGAGATCGAGTCGGTGAGCGAGATCGTGAAGCGGTTCAGCACCGGCGCGATGAGCTACGGCAGCATCAGCGCCGAAGCTCACGAGACGCTGGCCGTGGCGATGAACAGCATCGGAGCGAAGAGCAACACCGGCGAGGGCGGCGAGGACGCCGATCGCCTCTACGACCCCAGCCGGCGCAGCGCGATCAAGCAGGTCGCGAGCGGTCGGTTCGGGGTCACCAGCGAGTACTTGGTGAACGCGTCGGACCTGCAGATCAAGATGGCGCAGGGCGCCAAGCCCGGCGAGGGTGGCCAGCTGCCGGGCCACAAGGTGTACCCGTGGGTTGCCAAGACTCGCCACAGCACGCCCGGCGTCGGGCTGATCAGCCCGCCCCCGCACCACGACATCTACTCGATCGAGGATCTCAAGCAGCTGATCCACGACCTGAAGAACGCGAACCCGGCGGCGCGGGTGCATGTGAAGCTGGTGTCGGAGGTGGGCGTCGGCACCGTCGCTGCCGGCGTCAGCAAGGCCAAGGCCGACGTGGTGCTGATCAGCGGGCACGACGGTGGTACCGGCGCAAGCCCGCTGACGTCGTTGAAGCACGCCGGCGCACCGTGGGAGCTCGGCCTCGCCGAGACCCAGCAGACCCTGCTGCTCAACGGTCTTCGCGACCGAATCGTGGTGCAGGCCGACGGTCAGTTGAAGACCGGTCGCGATGTGGTGATCGCGGCGCTCCTCGGTGCCGAAGAGTTCGGCTTCGCCACGGCACCGCTCGTGGTGAGCGGCTGCATCATGATGCGCGTCTGCCATCTCGACACGTGCCCCGTCGGCGTTGCCACCCAGAACCCGGAGCTGCGCAAGAACTTCAGCGGCAAGCCCGAGTTCGTCGTGACGTTCATGGAGTACATCGCGCAGGAGGTGCGCGAGCACATGGCCGCGCTCGGCTTCCGAACGATGCGGGAGATGATCGGCCACGTCGAGGTACTGGACACGCGCAAGGCCATCGGGCACTGGAAGGCGAAGGGTCTGGACATCAGCCCGATCCTCGCGGTGCCGCAGAACCCGTACGGGCAGACGCTGCACCAATCGGTGGGGCAGGACCACGACCTCGAGCATGCCCTCGATCGGCAGCTGATCGCCGCGTGCGAAGGCGCGATCGAACGGGGCGAGCACGTGTCGCTCGAGCTGACGATCAAGAACGTCAACCGCACGGTCGGCACGATGCTCGGCAACGCGATCACGACGCGCTACGGCGGCGCTGGACTTCCCGACGGCACGATCGAACTTCGGTTCCGTGGTTCGGCCGGGCAGAGCTTCGGGGCGTTCGTTCCCTCCGGTGTCACCATGACCCTGGAAGGCGACGCCAACGACTACGTGGCGAAGGGCTTGTCGGGCGGCCGCATCGTGGTCCGCCCCGATCGCCGAGCCGTTTTCTTCGCCGAGGACAACATCATCGCCGGCAACGTGATCGGCTACGGCGCGACGAGTGGGGAGATCTTTCTGCGCGGCATCGTCGGCGAGCGCTTCTGCGTGCGCAACTCGGGTGCCACCGCTGTTGTCGAGGGCGTGGGCGACCACGGCTGCGAATACATGACGGGTGGGCGAGTGGTGGTGCTCGGGCCCACCGGGCGCAACTTCGGCGCAGGGATGAGCGGCGGCATCGCGTACGTGTACGACCCGGCCGACGCCTTCGGCGCACGCCTGAACAGAGAGATGGTGCAGTTGCAAGAGCTCGACGACGACGATCGGGGGTTCGTCCGGCACACGATCGAACAGCACGTGCGGCACACCGATTCACCGGTCGGTCGCCTGATCGTCGGTGCGTGGGAAACCGAGGCGGGGAACTTCAAGCGGGTGATGCCGGTTGACTACGAACGCGTGCTCGATGTGATGCGCCAGGCCGAGTTCGATGGTCTCGACGAGGAACAGACGCTCGCGAAGGTGATGGAGGCCAGCCGTGGGTGAGGTGACCGGATTTCTCCAGTGGGTGCGGGTCACGCCGAAGCGACGCCCGGTCGACGAGCGGCTGAACGACTGGCGGGAGGTGTACCTCGACTTCCCCGCCGACGCGTTGAAGTTGCAGGCGGGCCGCTGCATGGATTGCGGCATTCCGTTCTGCAACAACGGCTGTCCGCTCGGCAACCTGATCCCCGACTGGAACGACCTCGTGTACCGCGAGCACTGGCGCGACGCCATCGATCGCCTGCACGCGACGAACAACTTCCCCGAGTTCACGGGTCGCCTGTGCCCGGCGCCGTGCGAATCGGCGTGCGTGCTCGGCATCAACGACGACCCGGTGAGCATCAAGCAGGTGGAGGTCGAGATCATCGACCATGCGTGGGACCAAGGCTGGGTGGTGCCGCAGGTGCCGTCGGTTCGCACCGGCAAGCGAGTCGTCGTGATCGGCTCCGGTCCCTCGGGTCTGGCAGCGGCCCAGCAGCTCACCCGCGCCGGGCACGAGGTGGTGGTGCTCGAGCGTGCCGACCGAATCGGCGGTCTCCTGCGCTACGGCATCCCCGAGTTCAAGATGGAGAAGCGCCACGTCGATCGGCGCGTCGTCCAGATGGAGGCCGAGGGCACCGAGTTCCGCACCAACGCGGTTGTCGGCGGCGGGATCGACATCGAGGTGCTCCTCGCGTCGTACGACGCGATCGTGCTGGCGTGTGGTGCCACGGCGTGGCGCGATCTGCCGGTGCCCGGGCGCGAGCTCGGCGGCATCCATCAGGCGATGGAGTTCCTGCCCTTGGCGAACCGTCAGCAGCAGGGCGACTTCGACCGGTCGCCGATCGACGTCGCCGGCAAGCACGTGATCATCATCGGCGGTGGCGATACCGGTGCCGACTGCCTGGGCACGGCGCACCGCCAACGGGCGGCGTCGGTGACCCAGCTGGAGATCATGCCCAGGCCGCCGGACGCGCGTGCCGCTGGGAACCCATGGCCCCAGTTCGCGATGGTGTACAAGGTGACGTCCGCCCACGAGGAAGGGGGCGACCGGTTGTACAGCGTGAACACCGAGCGCTTCCTCGACGATGGCAACGGCCGCGTCCGTGCGTTGGTGATCCACGAGGTGCAGATGGTGGACGGGCGCTTCCAGAAGATCGAGGGCACCGACCGCGAGCTGCCGGCCGACTTCGTCTTCCTCGCGATGGGCTTCGTCGGCCCCGACAGGGGCTCCTGGCTGGAGCAGCTCGGGGTCGCGTTCGACGAGCGCGGCAACGTTGCGCGCAACGACACCTACATGAGCAACGTGCCGGGCGTGTTCGTGGCCGGCGACATGGGTCGTGGCCAGAGCCTCATCGTGTGGGCCATTGCCGAAGGGCGTTCGTGCGCCGCGGGGGTGGACCGGTGGCTGATGGGCGAGAGCAACCTGCCGGCACC
>JAYVMH010000196.1:0-7052 GCA_043759015.1 Actinomycetota bacterium | reverse complement strand
GGTCGGTGGCCTGGTCTTCGACGGCGGGGTTCCACCAGCGGTCGTAGTGCACCACCTGGGAGGCGGCGGTGAGGTTCAACCCCGTTCCGCCGGCCTTCAGCGACACGAGCAGCAGCGGCGAGGTTGCGGTGCCGCGTTGGAACGCCTCCACCATCCGGTCGCGGCCCTGCTTGCTGACCCCGCCGTGCAGGAACGGCACCTGCTGGGCAAACCGTTCGTGCAGGTGCCGCTGCAGGAGGGTGCCCATCTGGCGGAACTGGGTGAAGACCAGCGCCTGTTCGCCGGCATCGAGCAGGTCGGCCACGAGCTCGTCGAACCGGTGCAGCTTCCCGGAGCGGCCGGCCAGCTTGGAGCCGTCGCCGAGCGCATGGGCCGGGTGGTTGCAGATCTGCTTCAGGCGGGTGAGCGCGGCCAGCACGAGACCGCGGCGGCGCATGCCGTCGGCCTCCTGGGCATCCTTCAACAGCTGGTCCACCACGGCCTGGTAGAGGTGCGCCTGCTCGCGCGTCAACGGTGCCCACGCGATCTGCTCGACCTTGTCGGGAAGGTCGGGCACCAGGCTCCTGTCGGCCTTTGTCCGGCGCAGGAGGAACGGACTGGTGAGCGTGCGCAGCGCGGTGGTGGCCGCCGCGTCGCGGCCCTTCTCGATCGGGCCCGCGAACCGCAGGCGGAACTGCGTCGCGTTGCCGAGGAGACCGGGCGTCACGATGTTGAAGATCGACCACAGCTCCGACAGGCGGTTCTCCACGGGAGTGCCGGTGAGCGCGATCCGCTGGCCGGCGGGGATGGCCCGCATCGCACGAGCGGTGTGGGTGTCGGGGTTCTTCACCGCCTGCGCTTCGTCGAGCACCATCGTGGACCAGTGGACCTGCTGCAGCAGCTCGAGGTCCTTCGCCGCGACCTGATACGTGGTGACCACCAGGTCGTGCCCGGCGACGGCGTGGAGGAACGCGTCGCCGTCGGCCCTTCCCGTGCCGTGGTGGACCATCACCCGCATGAACGGAGCGAACCGCGCCGTCTCGGCTTCCCAGTTGCGCACCACCGAGAGCGGGCAGGTGACCAGATGGGGCCCCGGGAGCCCGGCCAGGTGAGCCAGCGTGGTGGGGGTCTTGCCCAGGCCCATGTCGTCGGCCAGGCAGCCACCGAGGCCGAGCCGGTGGAGGAACTGCAGCCAGCCCAGACCGCGGAGCTGGTAGGGCCGGAGCGTGGCCATGAAGCCCTCGGGCACATGACCATCGCGGATCTCGCTGTCGGGGAGGCCGGCGAGCAGGTCTCTCGCCCAGCCGGTGGCCTGCACGGCGCTCGTGTGCTGCTCCGCCGCCAGCCCGGCGGCCTCCAGCTCGCGCTCCAGTTCTGCCGCCAGCGCCAGCAGCTCCAGCGCGGTCATCTCGCTGCGTTGCTCGCGGTGCTCGTTGATGTTGGCGAGCGCTCGCCGGGCCTCGGCGCGATCGAGCTGCACCCATCGCCCGCCGATCTGGATGAGGTTCGCACCGTCTTGGGCCGCACGGCGAAGGACATCGTCGGATACGGGCGTGTCGTCCACCACCACCTGCCACTGCACCAGGGCCGTGGCGGCAAATCGGCCCGAGCCGTCGGCGTCCTTGGGCTGAGCCACCACCCGCGTGCTCGTGCGTCGGCGGGTGAGCTTCTCCGGCGCGACGAGCTCGACGCCCAGCGCGGCCAGTTGCTCGATGGCCTCCAACGTGGCCGCCGCCTGATCGATGCCGACGACGTGGCCGCGGTTGGCGAGCCACTCGCCCAGCTCGGGTACCACGTTGACGATGGCCGCCGTGGCGTCCGCGTGGCACTCGTGGAGCAGCGGCAAGAAGCGCTGCTCGCGCACCAACGAGAGTGCGTGCGGGTTGTTCACCGCGACGTCGTGCGCGCTGCACCACCTGCTGCGATCGTCGACGTCGACGATCTCCAGGGTGAGCGGCCATTCGTCGATGACCGGGTCCGCAACCGTGTCGTGAAGGGTCGTGTCGTGAAGGGTCGTGTCGTGAAGGGTCGTGTCGAACGCGAGCTCGCCAGGGCCGAGCGGCAGCCCGAGCCGGAGCCTGGCGCGCAAGATCGGTTCGCCATCGGCACGCCTGGCCATCGCCGCGAACTCCTGGGCGATGTGGGTGACGGGCTCCATCAGGTCGTCGGCGACCACGAACTGGCCCTGGGGGGCGATGAGCGCGCGCGACGCGAGCCGCGCGGCCCGTGCGTTGACGGATCGCGTTTCGAGGAGCATCGCGTGCCACGCCTGACCGTTGAGCGTGAGGCGGGTGAGCTGGTCGGTCATCGTGCGCAGCACGGCGACGGGATCCACCGTCGCCGCGGCGGCGACAGCAGGCGGCATCGCGGCCAGCACGGCATGCGCCGCGGTCACATCGGCGGCGAGCGGCTGCCACTCGGCGTGCCACCACGTGCCACCGACGTGGGTGAGCACCGGCAGCACGCGACCTCGCGCCACGAGCGCGGTGGCGTAGCGGTAGATCGCTCCGAACCACGCCACTGACTGACTGGTGCCGTCGTGCAGCGCGTTCAGTTGACCGAGCGAGGCCAGGGTGCCTGCGTCGATCCGCTGCACCATCACGTTCGCCCGGCCCTCGGGCAACGAGAACGGGACCACTCGCGTGGAACCCGTGTAGCCCATGCCCGGCCGTCGTGCCACGCGTGCGACCTCGTGGTGAAGGTTGCCGCCGTAGACGCCGCGGCCCGGTTGCCACGCCACGGCCTCGCCCTCCAGCCAGCTCAGCTGCAGCGAGGGCGGAGGGGTGCGCGCAACCATGCGGCCAGTGTACGGAACGGGTGCGCGCCGGTTTGGTCGTTCACCGTGGTCGTTCACCGTGGTCGTTCAGCGACGACGGCGCCCTCAGAAGGCGAACGACTGGGTTGCGTCGACCTGCCACGCATGCGAGGGGTTGTTGGCGATCGAGCCCTGGCCGCTGTCGCGTCGCACTTCGAGCGAGATGTTCACCGTCTTCTTTCCCTTGGCGTCGAGTGGCACCTTCAAGTGCTCGGAGAAGCCGGTCGAGCAGCCGTCGCTGATCCATGCGAACGAGTCGTCGGGATTGCAGTACGCCGTGTTCACGGGGATGTTGATGATCGTCGCCGGTCCGAGCGCGCCCCCGGCGTCCGTGGCGCGCAGCACCAGTCGAATGCCGTCGGGCGTGGCCCTCGCGTAGGTGGTGCACGCCGCGCCCGGAGTGCCCGCAGCGAGGTCGATCGGCCCGCACCAGGGCGTGAGGTTGCTGGTGGTCCAGACGGCGCTCAGCTTCACGCCGGGCGCAAGCCCGCTGGTGGCGAGCAGCACGCCGACTCCGTAGGTGGCGGTTCGCGGGCTGCGCACCGGAGCGCCACGCAGGGCAAGGGTGAGCCGGTGCCCCTCGGTGTCGGCGGCGAACAGGCGCACGCAGAGGAATCCGTTCCAACCGCCGGGCAGCGACGGGTCGAGCACCACATCGCCGTCGACGGCGGTGATCGGTCGCGTCCGTGCCTTGATCTTCCGCTGCCCGGTGGCGATCGAGAAGCCGGCGGCCGCGGTGCGATCCTGGCCCTGCGCGTTGTTCGCCCAGCCGGCGCAGTCGGCGTTCTCGACGAACGCGTGCTGTCCGTAGATCTTGGCGGTGCGCCGGTTCAGCCGGCTGCTGGTGGGGATCGCGTCGTCGGTCGTGATCGCGTAGTGCACGTGGACGGTGGCGGCAAGCGTGCCGTCCGGCTGACGCTGTTCGCCGAGCGAGCCGACGGAGATCTGGTCGGCGAACGGCGCGTCCTCACCGTCGAGCGGGACGCTCAGCGCGAGCGGTCCGTCGAGGTCGGCGCGACCCGTGGCACTGATGGCCAGGACGCTGGCCTGCAGCGTGGCCCGGCCTCCACCGGCGTGCGCCCGTACGTCGTCGAGCGGCAGGGTGAAGCAGGCGAGCAGCAACTTCTGCAAGTGGTCGGTGGTCCACTCGGTCTGCCACTGCTGGTCGAACTCGGAGGACGTCACCATCGTCACCTTGTCGAACGGCGCCCCGTCCGACCACTTGCCGCTCAGCGCGATCGTCGACGGTTGGTTGATGACGACCGCGACGGTCGGTCGCGTCGCGGGTTCGAGGAAGGCGTCCGGCACGTTTGCACCCTCGATGGCGCCGCATGCCGCCGCGTACGTGCCGGTGGCCGCGAACGGCATCGAGAGCTGCGGCGGATCGAGTGTGGGAATGGACGGGCTCGGTGCGGCGAGCACTCGACCGACGGCGCCGGGGCAGCCGTCCTTTGCGGTCGTGCACGGGTCGGCGAAGCCTGGTCGGCCGCCGCCGACCGTGGTGCTGGTCTCCGCCGGTGCCTGCGTGGTCGGTGGTTTCGCCGGCGCATCGATCTGGCTGAGGCGGCGCGGTTGCTGCACGGGTGTCGTGACTTGTGTCGTGACTTGTGTCGTGACTTGTGTCGTTCCGGGTGTCGTGCCGGTGAAGGGTGCCGGCGCAGGCTGGAGCGAGTTGGCATCGACCGGCACCAACACGCCGGCACCGTCGAGGGAGAGCGGCACAGCGGCACCGTGGGGCACGTCGACGAGCTGCGTAGCGGGAAGTCCGATGACCCGGCTCCGATCGAACACCACGGAGTTCGTCGCCGAGGGGAACGACCGGGTGGGTGCCGCCACCTCGAGCGCCGACCCGGTGGGGATCGCCTTGCCGACGACAGTTCCCTTCGTGGACGACGTGCCGCCTCCGTCGTCGCGCATGAACCAGCCCACGCCACCTCCGATGAGCAACATCGCGAGCGGTGCGCCGATGACCGCAAGGCGATCGCGGTCCATCACACGCACCCGTTCGTCGCCGGGTTGCGGAGCTGGACGATCAACTCCGCGGAACCCACGTTGCCGACGCCGTCTTCTGCGGTCACGGTGATCGTGACCGGGATGTCGCTCGACGACGGACCGTTGCCCGTGATCTGCAGGCTGAACCGGTTGCGATCGAGCGGGGTGACCTTTTCCGGCGGACGGCTTCCCGCGCCTGCCCAACTGGCATCGACTTTGTGGATCGTGAGCGGGAGCGTTGGATCGGCGACGACGACTGTCAGCACGAGAATGTCCTGTCCAGCGCACTTCGGCGCGGGTGAGACGTAGAGGAAGTCGCGATCGGCGGTGACGGTCACCACCGGCGGTGTGGTGTCGGTGGAGATCGTCGTGCTCGTCGATGTGGTGCTCGCCGGCGCCGTCGTGGTCGTGCTGGCGCCGACGACGGTGGTGGCGGGCGAAGTGGACACCGGTGCGGTCGTGCCGGTAGAGGGATCCGTGGTGCAGCTGATCTCGGGCAGGTCGCCGGCGTCGGCGCTGGTGCGGATCATCGCGAGCGGAACCCACGCGGGCCGATCCTGTGTGCTCGGGTGGCGGATGACGGCCCACCGATGGTCGGTGACGCCGATCAGCCACACCGCATCGCCCGTGTGCAACTGCCCGATCGATGTCGCCCCGGCCATCGGACAGCTGTAGATGTTCACCGTGCCGGCCGCGGTCCCGTTGGAGGATGCGCCGACGTGCGACGTGGTGAACCAGCCGACCGCTCCCGCCAGCAGGCAGCCGGCGATGAACAGGGCACGCGCACCGTTGCTCCACCAGCTCATTCGGTGGACCTCGGGTTCGTCACTCTGTCAGTGAAGCAAATGAAGGTGCCGCGTTGCACGGATGCTTCATCGGCTCAAGAAGTGGTCCCCTCCAGTACTTGGAACATCTTCAGGTCGCTGTAGAAGTCCAGGGCGTAGTCGCCACCCTCGCGACCGATGCCGCTGATGCCGCATCCGCCGAACGGTGCAGTGAGGTCGCGGACGAGGAAGCAGTTCGTCCAGATGGTGCCCGCCCGCACCGCCCGGCCCATGCGTTCGGCGCGCTCCTGCGAGCTCGTGTACACGATTGCCGACAGGCCGTAGCGGGTGCCGTTGGCGAGCCGGACGGCGTCGGCTTCGTCCGTGAACGTCTGGAACGTGAGGACCGGACCGAACACCTCGTGCTGCACGATCTCGCTCGACTCGGATCGCGGCTCGACCAGCGTCGGCTCGTACCAGAGCCCGTCGTCGCCCCCGAGCGCCGAACGTCGGCCACCGCGCAGGATGACGTCGCCGTCGGCCCGGGCGCGATCCACGAAGCCGGCCACCCGTGCGGCGTGGTCGGGATGGATCATCGGGCTGATCGTCGTCGTGCTCGCCCGCGAGTCGCCGAGCACGTGCTGGTCGGCGAAGTGATGGAACAGCCCGAGGAACTCCTCGCGCACCGACGACTCCACGATCAGCCGGGTGCCCGCGAGGCAGACCTGGCCCGAGTCGTCGTACTGACCGGCGGCCTTCTTCGCTGCCGCCTCCAGATCGGCGTCGGCGAACACGACGAACGGTCCCTTCCCGCCGAGCTCGGCCGTGAACGGGACGATGTTGGTTGCCGCAGCAACGCCGATGTGGCGAGCCGTCTCTGGCGAGCCGGTGAAGCTGATCCGTGCCAGTCGAGGGTCCGCAACGAGGGCTGCACCCACCTCTTCGCCGATCCCCTGCACCACGTTGAACACACCCGGCGGCATGCCCGCGGCGTCGCACAGATCCGCCAGCAGGCTGCAGCTCAACGGGCTCCACTCGGCCGGCTTGAGCACCACCGTGTTCCCGGCGGCGAGCGCCGGCGCGCACTTCCACGTGCTGAGCATGAACGGCGCGTTCCACGGCGTAATCAATGCGGCCACACCAGACGGCTGATACAACACGTTGTTGTGGGCTTGGCGATGCGGCGTGGCAAATTCTGGGCCAGTTAATGTGGTGGCGTATTCGGCAAACCAGTGAATATTGTGTGCGCCACGCTTCATCACACGCAGGCGGCTGGCCTCGTGTAGCGAGCCGTTGTCGGTCGTTTCGACGGCGGCCAAATCTGGCACACGTTCTTCGATGATGTGCGCCAGCTTTTCAAGATACGGCAGCCGCCCATGTGGGCCAAGCGCAGCCCAGGCCGGGAATGCTGATTTGGCCGCCGCCACCGCCGCGTTTACTTCGCTTGCGCCGCCGCGTGCAACGTGTGCAATTACTTGGCCGTCTATCGGCGAGATGTCGTC
>JAYVMH010000195.1:0-16111 GCA_043759015.1 Actinomycetota bacterium | reverse complement strand
CCGCACCGAAGGGCACGCCCAAGGGTGGCTACCTGAAGCTCGAACGGCGCGTCGGCGACTTCGCCACGGCCGGCGTCGCGATCGCGCTCGAGATGTCGGGCACCACCGTCACCCGCGCCGGCATCGGCCTCACCGGCGTCGGCAGCTCGTCGATCAACGCGACCGAGGCCGCCCAGTCGCTCGTCGGCAAGCAGCTCACGGCCGACACGATCGCGGCCGCCGCAGACCTCGCGGCTGCGGCCGCCAAGCCACGCACCGACCACCGCGGCAGCGCCGCCTACAAGCGCCACATCGTGCACACGTTCGTCGCCCGCATCCTCGGCGGCGTCGCCGAATCGAACGAGAAGGCAGCCTGAGATGACCAGCCTGTACGAAGAGATCTCGCCCGAGCCCGCATCCGACGTGCCGGTGCGGAAGGTGACGATCCGGGTCAATGGCGAGGCCCGTTCCGCCAACGTGGAGCCACGCCTCCTGCTGGCGCACCTGCTGCGCCAGGGCTTCAAGCTCACGGGCACCCACACCGGGTGCGACACCACCAACTGCGGCGCATGCACCGTGCTGTTCGACGGCCGACCGATCAAGAGCTGCACGATGCTGGCGGTGCAGGCCGACGGCCACGACGTGCTCACCGTCGAAGGACTCGCCGACGCCAGCGAGCTCCATCCGATCCAGGAGGGGTTCAAGGACGAGCACGGGCTGCAGTGCGGCTTCTGCACGCCGGGGATGATGCTCAGCGCGAAGGCGTTGCTGGACGAGAACCCCGACCCCACCGAGGACGAGGTGCGGTGGGCGCTGTCGGGCAACCTCTGCCGGTGCACCGGGTATCAGAACATCGTGAAGTCCGTGCTGTGGGCTGCGGCCAAGATGCGCGGCCAGGCCGGGAACTGAGGGGGTACCCCATGGCACTCGACGAGATCAAGATCGGCGGGCTGGGCGCGAGCCGCAAGCGCGTCGAGGACAACCGTTTCATCCGCGGCAGGGGCAACTACGTGGACGACATCGTGCTGCCCGGCATGCTGCACATGGAGATCCTGCGCAGCCCGCTGGCCCACGCCCGCATCAAGTCCATCGACACCAGCGCGGCCTGGGCCGTGCCAGGGGTTCGGCTGGTGATGACGGGCGAGATGATGGCTGCCCGCAACCTGGCCTGGATGCCCACCCTGTCGTACGACACCCAGGCGGTGCTCGCCACCGACAAGGTGCGGTTCCAGGGCCAGGAGGTCGCCTGCGTCATCGCCGACGACCCGTACATCGCCAAGGACGCCTGCGAGGCCATCGTCGTCGAGTACGAGCCGCTGCCGGCGATCGTGAACCCGATGCAGGCGATGGCCGCGGGTGCGCCGCTGATCCGCGACGACAAGGAGAACCAGCACGACAACCTGATCTTCGACTGGGAGGTCGGCGACAAGGACGGCACCGCCAGCGCGTTCGCCGCGGCCGACGTCGTGTCGAAGCTCGAGCTCCACTACCCGCGCTCGCATCCATCGCCGATCGAATCGTGCGGCTCCATCGCCGACTACAACCGATCGACATCGAAGCTCACCGTGTACATGACCACGCAGGCGCCGCACATCATCCGCGCCGCGGTCGCCATGGTGACCGAGCTCCCCGAGCACATGATCCGCATCGTGTCGCCCGACCTCGGTGGTGGCTTCGGCAACAAGGTACCGGTGTACCCCGGCTACGTGATGTCGATCCTCGCGTCGATCCTGCTCGAACAGCCCGTGAAGTGGATCGAGGACAAGAGCGGGAACCTCATCTCCACCGGATTCGCACGCGACGTGTACCTGAAGGGCGAGATGGCACTGCGCAAGGACGGCAAGATCCTCGGCGTGCGCATGCACACCGACTCGGATCACGGCGCGTTCTTCTCCGACGCCCAGCCGAGCAAGTTCAAGATCGGGTTGATGCATTCGGCGTTCGCGTGCTACGACATCCCGACCGCGCACCTCACCGCCCGCGGGATGTACACGAACAAGGCGCCGGGCGGCGTCGCGTACCGGTGTTCGTTCCGCGTCACCGAAGCGATGTTCTTCCAGGAACGCATGGTGCAGGCAGCCGCCGACGACCTGGGCATCGACCAGGCCGAGTTCCGACGGATGAACTTCGTGCGCGACGACGACTTCCCGCACCGCACGCCGTTCGGCTTCCTCACCGACTCCGGGCAGTACGCCAAGTGCCTCGACGTCGGCCTGGAGGCCGTCGGCTACGCGAACTTCCTGCAGCAGAAGGCGGAGGCGAAGCAGCGCGGTCGGCTGCTGGGCATCGGCATCTCGACGATGACCGAACCGCTCGGCGCCGGCAACAGCAAGGAGTACGACATCCTCGGCATCAAGATGTTCGACTCCGCCGAGTTGCGCGTGCACATGACCGGCAAAGCCCTCCTTCGCACCGGTGCGAAGAGCCAGGGCCAGGGGCACGAGACCACGTGGGCGCAGATCGTCGCCCACGAGCTCGGCATCCCCGCCGACGACATCACCGTCGAGGAGGGCGACACCGACACCGCGCCGTTCGGCATGGGCACGTACGCCTCGCGCAGCACCCCGGTCGCCGGAGCAGCCGTTGCAATGGTGTCGCGCAAGATCCGCGCCAAGGCCCGCAAGCTCGCCGCCCACCTCCTCGAGGTCAGCGAGGAGGACATCGAATGGGAGCTCGGTCGCTTCTACGTGCGCAGCTCACCCGACCGCGGTGTCACCATCCAAGAGTGCGCGATGGCCGCATACAGCAACGTGCCCGACGGGTTGGAACCCGGTCTGGAGAACAACGCCTACTACGACCCGCCGAACCTCACGTGGCCGTTCGCCTGCTACATCGCGACGGTGGAGGTCGACCCGCAGACGGGTGTGTGGGACGTGCTCAACGTGGTCGCCGTCGACGATTGCGGCGTGCGCATCAACCCGATGATCGTCGAGGGGCAGATCATGGGTGGCCTCACCGAGGCCTACGCCATGGCCAGCATGCAGTTCATCACCTTCGACACCGAAGGCAACTGCGTCGGTTCGAACTTCATGGACTACCTGTTGCCCACCGCATGGGAGACCCCGGGGTTCGAACTGCACGAGGTGGTCACCCCCTGCCCCCACCACCCGATCGGCGCCAAGGGCATCGGCGAATGCGCCACCGTGGGCGGGCCGGCCGCGTTCGTGAACGCGGTGATGGATGCGCTGAAGGGCACGGGCGTGCGCAACATCGACATGCCGTTGCTGCCCGACCGCGTGTACGAGGCACTCACTGAGCGCCACGACGTGTCGGGCTACCCACCAGTGAGGACCGACTGATGAGCGACTGGGCGAACGGCGCCGCAACCGACGGGTGGAACATCCTCGAACAGGCGGTGGAGCTGTCGCGTCGTGGCGAGGAGTTCGCACTGGCGACGGTCGTGTGGCGACAGGGCCCGTCGTCGGGCCAGCACGGCTCACGGGCGATCGTCACCGCGTCGGGCGTGCTGCACGGCTGGATCGGTGGCGCATGTGCCGAGCCGGTCCTGATCCGCGAGGCACAGCGTGCGCTCGAGGACCGCGAGCCGCGGCTGCTCATCCTCGGTTCGGGCGAACAGGTGGGGCACGTGCCAGAGGGGATGACCGCGGTGGCGATGACCTGTCAGAGCGAGGGTGCGCTGCAGATCTACATCGAGCCCGTGCAGGCGTCCCCGCACGTCGTCATCGTCGGTCGGTCGCCGATGGCCAACACGCTCGGCCAGCTGGCCAAGGCGCTGGACTGGTTCGTCGACCTCGTCGACGGCGCCGACTTCACGCCCGAGCACGTGGATGCCCGGTCGGTCGTGGTGGTCGCCACGCAGGGCCACGGCGACGAAGAGGCGCTGGAGACGGCCCTCGGACGCAACCCGGTGTACCTGGGCCTCGTTGCGTCGCGCAAGCGTGGCGAGGCCGTGTTGAAGACACTGGCCGACCGCGGCGCCACGGCCGAGTCGCTCGCCAGGATCCACGTGCCCGTGGGGCTCGATCTCGGCCACACGACGCACCGCGAGGTCGCGGTCGCCGCCCTCGCCGAGCTGGTGCAACTGCGAGCATCCGGCGGCCTGGCGCCACTGCACCAGGCGGTGGTGCAGCCGCAGGCAACAGCGCAGGCGATCGACCCGGTGTGCGCGATGATGGTGCGCGCCGACGCATCCAGCCGCCCCTTCGACCACGAGGGCACCACGTACTACTTCTGCTGTCCCGGCTGCCGCACCGCCTTCGAGAAGGACCCGGCCGCGTTTCTCTCCACGGAGGCGACCCATGCTGATCAACACTGACTTCGAAGTCGCGGAACCGATCGATGCCGTCTGGGCGTTCTTCGGCGACATCCCCCAGGTGGCCAAGTGCCTGCCCGGTGCGGAGCTCACCGGTCACGACGACGACACGTACTCGGGCAACGTGCTCGTACGCCTCGGCCCGGTGAAGCTGGAGTTCACCGGCTCCGCCCTCATCAAGGAACGCAACGATGCGGCCAAGCGCATCGTCGTCGACGCAGCCGGCGCGGAGAAGAAGGGACGGGGCCAGGCCGCACTGCTGCTGACCGCCAAGCTCAGCGCCACCCCCGGCGGCACGCGCGTGGAGGTGGGCCAGGACCTCCAGCTGTCCGGCGCAGCAGCTCAGTACGGGCGGGGGATGATCGCCGACGTCACGTCGGTGCTGATGGCCGACTTCGCCATCAACATGCAACGACGGTTGGGCGCGATCGCCCGCGGGCAGTCGCCGGATGCGGTCGCTGCCGTGAAACCGGCGAGTGGTCTCACCATCGGCCTGCGCGCCGTGCGCATGGCCCTCGCCCGCGTGTTGCGCCGATTCTTCCTTCCCTATCCACCCCACCAGCCGCGTACGAGCTGAACCGAACAGACCAACAAGGAGAACCTCATGTCGCTCTGGGCCGTCGGAAACCTCATCCTGTTGATCGTCGTCGTCCCCGTGCTCGTCGCGCTCCTCAACCGCGTGCTGGCGGCACTGGAGCGCATCCGAGGCGCGTCCGCCGACATCCTCGTCGGAGGCGTTGCCTTGATCGGCGAACTGAACGACGCACCGGCACTACTGGCCACCACCGACGAGACGATCCGCGAGGTCTCCGTCGGTGCCGTTCGATATGCCGGCTCCGTCGGCAAGCTCTTGGGCTGAGCGAGGAGGACCCACCATGCAAACCGTTGCCTGGGCGACCCTGGTGATCGCCACATTGATCATCGCGGCCGCCGCGCTCGGACTCGTGCGCATCATCCTGCACCTCCGTGCGGTGCACGTCACGCTCGATCAGGTGGTCGGCGGGGTGCAGGTGGTCGCGCAGAAGACGGCCACGGTGCCCACCGTCGTGCCGTCGGTGAACGCCAACCTGCAACCCGTCAAAGACTTCTGCGATTCGATCTGAAGGGGCCCGACCGAATGAACATCCTCGCCGCATCCACGTCCACCACCGGGTGGGCCATCGGCTACACGATCGGCATCGTCGTGGTCCTGGTGGTGGTCGCACTCGTCGTGCCGATCCTGCTGCTCGCCAAGTCGATCGGCACCGACGCCACCGGCATCAACGACGGGTTGGTCGACGCCGTACGTCACACCGCTGCACTGAAGCAGCTCGAGACGACGATCACGTCGGCAGAACACATCACGGCCGGTCTCCGGCGCGGACGCAACCGGTTGGGGGGCTGACCATGAGCTTGTTGGCATCGACATTGACAGACACCCAGAAGCACCTGTGGTGGGGTGCGGTCATCGGCGGGTTCGTCGTGGTGCTCGCTGTGGCGGCGTTGCTCACGATCCTCGTCGTCCTGGTCCGCACGATCGAACGACGGGTGGACGTGATCAAGGTGACGCTGCAGCAGGCTGCCGTCAACACCTCGGACACGTCGTTGATCGGCGAGACGGCCGCAGGCGTCGACGCCGTGCTGGCGGAGGGACTGGAGCACCACCTGTTCCTCGGCCGAGTGCTCGACAAGGTGCGGTCATGACCACACTCGTCGTTCTCTCGGTCATCGACATCGCGCTGCTGATCGCCGGCCTGGCGATCTACCTGTTCATCGTCGGCACGCAGCTCGGCCGCGTGGCGACCAAGTTGGAGGAGTGCTCCGACATCGTGTGGACGGTGAAGCACAACGCCGAGCCGATCAAGCCAGGGCTCGAGCGGATCAACAACACCGGCGGAGTCGTTGCCGGTGCGCTTCCGCTGCTGTACGGCTATGCCGAAGGCATCGTCGCCGGGGCGACCTACGAGCCCGACCCGGAGGGCAGCGAGCGCGCACCGTCACGGCCTGCGATGGGGCGTCGGCGGTCGCGTCTGCACGACGCGGTCGGCTATCACCCGAAGGTGTCCTGACCGTCAGGAACCGGACGCCGGGTCGCGGTCGGTGGTCAGCGGGCCGGTCGTCGGCGCGTTGTAGCCGCCGATCCACTGGTCTTTCCACGCCGGGTCGTACTGCTCTGCGTTGCAACTCGGGCGATAGACCGCGACGAGCTCGCGCACGATCTGTTCGCGGTGACCTTGCAGGCCTCCGGGAATCTCGTAGGTGCAGATGTGCAGCGAGTAACGCTGCCCGCCGGCGCGCTTCACCCAGGCGGCCGCACGCAGGTGCTTGAAGGGAAACCCTTCGCGCGCCAGGTCCGGGGAGTGCCCGGCATAGATCACGGCGAACTCTTGGGGCTTGCGGATCGGGTCGGGTGTCAGGAGGATCGCGTAGACGGCCGCTCGCGGTGGTGCCGTCCAGCCGGCGAGCACGCGAGGCCCCTCGAAGGGGTAGCCGGCGAGCGAACCAAGGCGAATCACTCGAGGCCGTCCAACTCGTCGTCTTCGCTGATCGCCTCGGCACGGGTGACCGGCCAACTCGGCAGTCCGGCGCGTGCGGCCGCGTCGATGAACGACGGGATCGCGATCTCGACGGCGTCGTCGGCGGAGGGCGCTTCCACCAACAGCTGCGCGCCGTACGACATCGACCCGACCCCACTGGCGATCCCGCCCATCCCCGCCACGGCATCCGCCAGTTCGACGATCTCGGCCAGGCCGACCTCTCGGTCGCCTTCGGCGAGCACCGACACGCTCCACTTCATCCGGACTTCCTAGCGCAGTTCCGGGAGCATCGCCGCGAACTCTTCCAGGCTCCGCAGGTTGTGACCCGACATCACCGTGTCGATGTAGGGCGCGGCGACCATCATCCCCAGGCTGTTCGGTCGGAACACCTCGTCGTCGCGCTTGTGGGGGTTCATCCACACGATGCGATGACACAGACGCGACAGCCGCTCCATCGCCGCGGCGAGCACCGCCGGGTCGCCACGGTCGAGCCCGTCGGAGCAGATGACGACGATGGCCCCACGACTCGTTCCCCGGCGACCCCACACCCGGACGAACTCGGTGAGCGCATCGCCGATCCGCGTGCCACCGTCCCAGTCGAACACGGTGTTGGCCGCGTGCTCCATGGCGTCGTCGGGTCGCCGCCGTTCGAGCGCCCGAGTGATCCGCGTGAGACGGGTGCCGAAGCAGAACACCTCCACCCGATCGGAGGCCCGTCGTGTGGAGTACGCGAACTGGAGCAGGTTGCGCGAGTAGTCGGACATGGAGCCCGACACGTCGAGGATCAGCACCAGCGGACGGATGCGCCGCTTGCGCCGCAGCCAGAACAGCTCCGCCGGTTCGCCGTGCGTGCGCATGGTCTCGCGAACGGTCCGGCGGGGATCGAGCCGATTGCCGGCCCTCGCGCCCACGGTGCGGCGGGTACGACGCCGCGGCGGGGTGAGGCGCAACCGCATCATGATCCTGCGCACGGCGGCGAGCTCCTCGGGCGTGCACGAGGCGAACGACTTGTTGCGCCAGATGTCGGCGTTCGACGCCAGCAGGCCCAGCGACACCTCGTGTTCCTCCGGACCCTGTGTGCCCGGTTCGGATGCCGGCACCTCGAGCACGGACTCGTGGCTCGACGCGGATCGGATTTTCTCCTTGCGTTCGTCGGGTTCACCACCGCGGTCATCGAGGAAGAACTGCCGGAACACCCTGTCGTACACCGGGATGTGGTCGCGACGGGTGACCATCGTGGTGCGCCCCGCCCAGTAGAGGTCGACGATGTCGGCCGGGTTCAATGCCGCAGCCGCGGTGCAGTACGCGACCACGTCGCCGGATCCGACCACGACGCCGGCCGCGCGGAGCTCGTGGCCGAACTCGACGAGCAGATCGACCATGTCGTCCGAGTCGTCTCCGGTCTCGACTGGCGTGTCAGGCATTGTCGAGGACGACGCTCATGTTGTCGCGCACCACCTCGAGGTCGTCGCGATCCTTGATCACTGCCCCAATGGTGTCGGCGACGCTGTTGGCGTCCAGTTCCGACGCGCCCACCACCGCCAACGACGCAACCCAGTCCAGCGTCTCGGCGACCCCAGGCGGTTTCGCCAGGTCGAGTCCGCGGAGCCGGTGCACCGCGGCGACCACCTTGCGCGCAAGCGCCTCGGGCACGCCCGGAGCACGCACCCGAACGATCTCCACCTCACGCTCGACGGTCGGGTACCCGATCCAGTGGTAGAGGCAGCGCCGCTTCAACGCGTCGTGTAGTTCGCGGGTGCGGTTGGACGTGAGGATCACCAGCGGTCGGGTCTCGGCAACGATCGTGCCGATCTCGGGAATGGTGATCTGGAAGTCGGAGAGCAACTCCAGAAGGAACGCCTCGAACTCGTCGTCGGCACGATCGATCTCGTCGATCAACAGCACGCACCGATCGCCGGCGCGCACGGCCTCCAGCAGCGGCCGCTCCAGCAGGAACTTGGGGCTGAACAGCCGATCGACCGCGGCGTCGTCGGCGACCTGCCGTTCCGACAGGGCGCGGATCTGCAGCATCTGGCGGGCGTAGTCCCACTCGTACAACGCCTGGTTGGTATCGATGCCCTCGTAGCACTGCAACCGGATCAGCCGGCGGCCGAACACCGCGGCCAGCACCTTGGCGAGCTCGGTCTTGCCGACGCCGACCTCGCCTTCCAGCAGGATCGGCCGCCCGAGCGTGAGCGCAACGAACATCGCGGTCGCCAACCCGCGGTCCGCGAGGTAGTCGGCACCGCGCAGCGCATCGCTCAGCTCGCCGACGCTGGCGGGCAGCGGGGCGCTCAACGCGTCTCGCCGGCGCCGAGGACCAGATCGTGGACGCTCCCGCCCGACGTGTTGAGCTTGCCTTCGCGAGCGAGGCGATCGCGCCACGCGCTCCGCAGGTCGGAACCGGGTTCGGCGAAGCCGTCGAAGGAGATGCCCTTCATGTTCTTGCACACCTTCGTGGGGCTGCAGTCCTCGTCCAGCGTGGTGCCGTTCTCCGCCTGATCGGACCACACGTCGCGAAGCGCGTTGCGGTTGTCGGACTCGCTCATCTGTGAAAATGTACCCGATCGACCTACGCGTTCCTGACGGCGAGCGACTCGGCGAGGATGGCCACCGCAATCTCTGCGGGGGTCTTGGCACCGATCGCCAAGCCGGCCGGTCCGTTGATCCGGTCGAGATCCTCGAACCCGCGATATGCCAACCACTCCGCCCGCGTGTCCTGCATCGCCCGCGAGCCGAGCGCTCCGATGTACCCGACCAGGCTGGTGAGCGCCGCCGCGAGCACCCGACCCACCGGCTCGACCTCGTGGCCCATCACCACCAGGCTGTCCATGGCCGACAGACCGGCGATCAAACCGGCGGCCGTGTCGGGGTCGGTGGTGGCGACCGCTTTCCACCCGAGCAGCGTCGCAGCGGCCGCCAATGCCTCCGCGATCGGCCCTGCGCCCATCACCACCAGGCGCGTCGTGGGGCGCAGCACGGTCACGGCCTTGCCATCGATGAACGTCGCCGACGCCACCCCCGTACGGAACCGCGCAGCCACATCGTCGCCCGCCTCGCCGATCGAATCGGCGGTGTACAGCTCAGTGTCGGTGACGACGTCGTCGACGATCGTGCTCACCACGCACACGGGCTCGCGAGCGGTCAGCAGCGGCCACAGTTCGACGGGCAGCGCCGTGGCCGGCGTGAGGATGCACCGCAGCCGACCGCCACTGGGAAGGCCGGCGATCGTCGCGTCCACGAAGCCGACCTCGAGATCCAGCAGCCGACCGGCGAGCGCCTGCCGCCCTGCCAGGTCGACCAGTTGACCGTCGAGCGCGCCGCCCAACAGCGCACCGATGCGACCACCGCCGGGAGTCAGCGCGAGTGCGTCGGTCGGATCCGTGTCCGCGAAGCCGTGGTCGCCGACGATCCAGGCGACGTCGACACGCGTGCCGGCCCGCAGGCACGCGGCAACACTGAGCACGACGCCGTACATCGGTCAGTTCTCCGCTTGGAAGGGGGTGGTTCGTACCGTGATGCTCCCGCCGGACGTGCTCTTGATGGTCACCTCGATGGGGTCCGTCGGGGTGTAGGCGAAGACCGTGCCGCCATAGCGTTTGCTCGTGGCGTTCTCCACCTCGCCGATCAACGACCCGTCCGGGCGAAAGGCGAACAGTCGGGCCGACAAATCGGAACTGCGGGCCTTGATCAACATCTGCCCGCCGTGGCCGGCCGTGGCGTTCGTGTAGCACTTGGTGACCTTGATGCTGTCGACGGACGACCCGTGGGCGAGCGTGGTCACGGGCAGCACCATCACGTTCGTCGTCAGCGGCACCTGCGCGCCGGATGTCGACTCGGACGCGGTGGACGCGGTCGTGGCGGGAAGGGTCGTGGCCGGGCGGGTCGTGGCCGGAAGGGTCGGCGAGAGCGCCGTGAGCGTGTTGGCCGTCGTGGCCGAGTTGTTGCCGCACGCAACGCCGACGGCGCCGAGGAGCACAACGACACCGCCAACGACAAGGAGCGGACGAAGGTTCACACCGACATCATGCCGCCTGCGCACCCCACTCCCCGGTCAGCATGAATGACAAAGGGAGCGTCCACTGGGACGCTCCCTGGTCAACGGGTGGAGGTGAGGGGAATTGAACCCCTGGCCTCAACAGTGCGATTGTTGCGCTCTGCCAACTGAGCTACACCCCCGTTGGAGGTCCGAAGTGTAGCGGGGGCTACGCGGCGTTGAACCAGCTTTGTTCGCCGTAGTGACGGTCGACCTCCAGCGAGCGGATCTGCACGAGCTTGTAGCAGTAGCCGCACAGCGACACGAACGACAGGCCGAACAGGTACGCCATCGTACTGGCGTGAGTGGTGGCGGCGAGGAAGCCGCTGATGCCCACCACGACCACCAGACCGAACAGCACGTTCGCCCGCCGGCGACGCAGCAGCTCGCGCTGGCTGACACGATGGAGGTGCATCTGGCGATGATGGCTCGGCTGCGCCGGGCGGGAATCGAGCGACGCGCCCCGGTAGTGCCCGCGGGTGTCGGGTGCCGCCGAACGGTGCACCTGACCCGCATGACCATGAAGACGGTTCTGCTGCGGCGCCTGCGTGAGCGGACGGGCCATGCCCCGCATCGGCACCATCGTGCGGGTGGGCACGGCGCGCTGAAGGGTGGAGAGCTGACGGCGGAAGTCGGTCACCGACGAGTTGGGGCGGTTCTCGGAGCGAGACCGCATCAACGGCGGGATGATGACTGCAGCCCAGACGGCGGCCACGGCGAGAAGGACGACGGGTTGCATGAATTACCTCGTCTTCTTCTGTTCAGGAGTCATTTGTTCAGAAAGTTGGTGCATGGTGTTCACGATGCGGTTGTTCACGATCCGCTTCATTACGGTTCTACTACGTTCGTAACGGGCGACGCAATGTTAGCGGGTCTGCGGTAGGTCCCGCTCCGGCCGCCGGTCTTCTCCCACAGGGCCAGCTCACCGATCACCATGGCGCGATCGGCCGACTTGCACATGTCGTAGATCGTGAGCGCGGCGACGGCACAGGCGTGCAGCGCCTCCATCTCGACCCCGGTGCGATCGACCGTGTCGACCTGCACCTCGATGTCGATGAAGTCGTCGCCGATCTCGAAGTTCACCGACACCGACCCCACGAGCAACGGGTGGCACAGGGGAATCATGTCGCTGGTGCGCTTGGCTGCCTGGATCGCCGCGACCCGGGCAACGGCGAGCACGTCGCCCTTCTTCACCTCGCGGTTCGCCACCGCCGCCGTCGTCTCCGGCTGCATGAACACCTTGCCCCGAGCCACCGCACGCCGGTGGGTGGGCTCCTTGGGGGTCACGTCGACCATGCGGGCCCGACCCAGCGGGTCGAGGTGGGTGAAGGTGAGGTCACTCATCTGTCACAGAACTGTAGTACGCACGGTGCGCGTCCGCCGATCACCGTTCGTGCCGGCCGAGCGGATCAGCCGCCGATCTGGCTCATCGTCCGCTTCGGGCGCACGAACGTCACCTGGTTGATCTGGTGACCGGCCCACTTGGTGCCAACGGCCCGCTGGATCTCGGCGGCGACCTCGTCGTCGGAGCCGCCGGCTCGGATGATCCGCATCAGATCGAACTCGTTCGTGGCGAACAAGCAGGTGCGGAGCTGGCCGTCCGCCGTCAGACGGACACGGTCGCAGTCGCCGCAGAACGGCTTGGTGACGCTGGGGATCACGCCCACCATTCCCAAGCCGTCGGCGTAGCGCCACTCGTTGGCGGGAGCGGCGCCTCGCGCCTGCACCGGTTCGAGCGGGAACGCGGCCTCGATCGCGGCAACGATCTCGTCCTGACCGACCACCTTCTCGTTCATCCAGTGGCCGGTGGCATCGAGCGGCATGAACTCGATGAACCGCACCTCGACACCCTGCTCGCGTCCGAACCGGGCGAGGTCGACGATCTCGTCGTCGTTCACGCCGCGTTCGACGACGGCGTTGATCTTCACGGGAGCGAAGCCGGCTTCCTTTGCCGCCTGGATGCCGTCGAGCACCCGCACGAGCTCGTCGCGTCGGGTCATTCGCTCGAACTTCTCGCGGTCCAGCGTGTCCAGGCTGATGTTCACCCGACGAAGCCCCGCGTCGCGGAGCTCGTGGGCCATCGCCCGCAACATCGCACCGTTAGTGGTCATCGACAGGTCGGCGTCGAGCACCGACAACTTCTGCACCAGCACCGGCAGGTGGGCGCGCACCGTCGGCTCGCCACCGGTGAGGCGCAGACCGTTCACCTCGAACCGCTCCACGAACAGCCGGGCCAGCCGCTCGATCTCCTCGAAGGTGAGCACCCCGCTGCGCGGCAGCCACGTCATGCCTTCCTCCGGCATGCAGTACGTGCAGCGGAAGTTGCAGCGGTCGGTGACCGAGATGCGCAGGTCCCGAATCGTTCGCCCGAACGGGTCGATCAGATCCATCGCGTCACGCTACCGACAGCAACACCGTACGGACCGACCCGCCGGCAGGAATCCCGTCGCCGTCGGGCACCTCGGCGATCGCGTTGGCCAACGACGTGGCCGCCAGCTGATGACTGCCCTGGGCGCCGACCGACCGAACGTGGAGGCGACCGTCCGGCGCGAACTCGGCGAACACGCGCATGAAGTGGATCTTCCCGTCCGCCCGGCGGGGCAGCCCGTCCACGGCCACCGCCTCGATCACCGTGCGCTGCGGGCGCGGGTGACCCGCCATCTTGCGCAGCGCCGGCCGGGCCAACAGCTCGAAGCTGACCCAGGAGCTGACCGGGTTGCCGGGGAGACCGAAGACCGGAACGTCGGCGCCACGCCCGTTGGCGAGCAACCCGAACGCGAAGGGCTTGGCGGGCTTGATCGCGATCTGCATCCAATGCATCTGGGCGATGTTCGACAGCACCACCTTCACCACGTCGTAGTCGCCCATGCTGACCCCGCCACTCGTGACGATCGCATCGCACGTGTCGCCAGCTCGGCGCAGCACGGCCTCCAACGCGGCTTCGTCGTCGCGCACCGTTCCGAAGTCCACTGCCTCGCAACCGGCGTCGCGTACGAGGCCGAGCAGCATCGTGCGGTTGCTCTCCCGTATCTGCCCCGGGGCCAACGCAGAGCCGTCGTCGATCAGTTCGTCGCCCGTGCTCAGCACTGCGACACGCACCTTCGGAACCACATGCACGGTCGCCGCGTTCACGCTCGCCAGCACCGCGGCGACGGCCGGGCTGACGACCGTGCCCTCCGGGTAGAGCAGCGTGCCCTTGTGCACGTCGTCGCCGACGATGCGCACCGCAACGCCGGGCTCGACCGATCGGCGCACCAGGACCCGTGCCCCGCCGGAGAGCCGCTCGGTGTCCTCGACCATCACGACG
The DNA here is from genome assembly GCA_043759015.1 of Actinomycetota bacterium. GTDB lineage: Bacteria > Actinomycetota > Acidimicrobiia > Acidimicrobiales > Ilumatobacteraceae > UBA668. Next base: position 2,000 of record JAYVMH010000195.1, on the reverse strand, counting down.
GCATCGGCGCCCTCGGGGACGGGTGCTCCGGTCATGATCCGGATGGCTTCTCCGCGCTGCAGCACGTGGTCGGTGAACGCACCGGCTGCAACCTCCCCTACCACGGGCAGCTCGACAGGCGCTTCGGTGGTGGAAGACGCAACGACGGCGTATCCGTCGACGGCGCTGTTGGGGAACGGCGGCACGTCCTCCTGAGCGAAGACCGGCTCGGCCAGCACGCAGCCGAGTGCGTCGCGGAACGGCGCGGCGCGCGGCGCGAGCGACGCGCAGTTGGACAACACGCGTTCGCGGGCCTCGGCGATGTCGATCACGAGGTCACGGTACCGTGACCTCGATGACCGTGTACACGCCCATCACCGACGCACACCTCCCCGAAGGGCACCTGGTGCGCTGGGCGACGTGGGACGGCACGCACCACGACACCACCACCGTCCGCTGGGAGAACGAGGGATTCACCATCGACGGCCACCTGACGCGCGAGCGCGTCGACTACGTGCTGCGGGTGTCACCGACGTGGCAGGTTCGCCAGTTCATCCTGTTCCGCGACCTCGAAGAGCCCGACCTGTGGCTGGCGGCGGACGGCGCCGGAAGGTGGGGGGAGATGAACGGCGCGCACCGAACCGAGCTCGACGGTTGCTACGACATCCACCTCGCCTGCACGCCGTTCACCACGACGTTGCCGATCCGTCGGCTGCCCTTGCTGGAGGGACACACCGCGGAGGTGCCGGTCGCCGCGGTGGACACCGACACGCTGGAGGTCGCCTCCGTGGTTCACCGTTACACACGCGTCGCATCGCACCGGTGGCGCATCGAAACCGGGCAACCGTCGACCACCGTCGACGTCGACGTCGACGAACATGGGCTGGTGCTGGACTACCCGGGTCGCTTCCGGCGGATGTCGTAGAGCGCGCGCAGCTCCTCCGCATCCGGGAGCTTTCGCATCGGTTCGCGGAGCGTCACCATGTTCATCCCCGTCGTCGTGACTCAAGGGCGACTCGTGCAGAACCCATTGGCGAACGACACGCCGTACCGCCGGCACCGGTGCACCGAGGTGACGCAGCGAGCTCCTCAGGTAGTCGCGTTCGACGGCGGCGCGATGGTCGTCGGCGAACTCTTCGATCCGCGCGTGCAGTAGCCGTGCCTCTCGCCCGGCGTCGAGCTCAGAGCCGTCCGTTGAGCCATTCACGGAACTCTGTCCCGATCCTCGGGTCGTCGAGCGCCAGCTCCACGACTGCGGTCAGCCACCCGAGCGGGTTCCCGGTGTCGTAGCGGCGGATGTCGCTGACCACGCCATGAAACGGACCGGCATCCGCCTGCATGCGCAGCGCGTCGGTGAGCTGGATCTCGCCACCCGAACCCGGCTTCACCCGCGCGATCTTGTCGAACACATCGGGCGTCAGCACGTAGCGGCCGATGATGATCATGTCGCTCGGCGCATCGGCGGCGGCCGGCTTCTCGACCATCGTGCGCACTCGGACCACCCCTTCGGCATCTACCTCGCCGACGGGGTCGATCACACCGTACGAGCTCAGTTCGTGGGGAGGCACGTGCTTCAGTCCGACGACGCTGCCGTCGGTGCGATCGCACACGGCCACCATCCGGTCGAGCAACGTGCTGTCGCCCATGATCTCGTCGGGCAGCAACACCGCGAAGGGCTCGTCGCCCACGGCCGCGCGCGCGCAGCCGACGGCATGGCCGAGGCCCTGCGGATCGTCCTGGTAGGCGAAGCTGATCCGAACATCGCGGCCGACGCGTTCGAGCTGATCGGCGAGCTCGTGGCGGCCCGTGCTGTGCAGCTTGGCGAGCACCTCCGGAGCCGGTTCGAAGTAGGCCTCGATGGCCGGTTTGGCATGGCTGGTGACGATGACCACGTGGTCGATGCCGGCGCCCGCCGCCTCGTTGATGATCAGTTGCAGCGCCGGCGTGTCGATGATCGGCAGCAGCTCCTTGGGCACCGCCTTCGTCGCCGGCAGGAATCGAGTGCCCATCCCGGCCGCAGG
>JAYVMH010000194.1:0-7079 GCA_043759015.1 Actinomycetota bacterium | reverse complement strand
ACAACTCGCGATCGGCGGCGACTACGCGCGCTACGCGGGGAACAGCGAACGCTTTTTCGTGCTGCACCTGGCCATCTTCGTCTTGGGCAGCGCGATCGCCTTGAGGAGTTGGGCGTCGATCAAGGCTCTGCGATTTCCGCCCATGAGCCGTCGCGGCCGGCGTGTCCTGGGATCGTTCGTGATTGGCGTGGCCGGTTTCGTTCTGGTCGTGCTGCACATGCCGACGCTGATCGATGCATGGCGCGACCACCCTGAACGACCCGAATACCTGGCCGACCCCGGCGTGTTCTGGGTGGTCAAGCTCATGGACTTGGGCATCGTGGTCCCGACCCTGACCGCCGTGGGCGTCGGTCTTCTCCGTGGCGCGGACTGGGCTCATAAGGCGGCATACGGTGTCCTTGGCTGGTTCGCCCTCCTTGGGTCATCGGTGGCCGCCATGGCTCTTGTCATGCAAGTCAACGGCGATCCCGCGGCCTCCACCCTGAACACGATTTCATTCGGGCTCTTCGCTCTCGTCGGCCTCACTGTCGCCGTGCGGTTGCTCCGCCCGCTCCTGGCCCGCCGGTTCATGGACATGAATCCTTCCCGCATCGACGAGGGAACGAGGGTTGGAGGATGAGTTTCGCAAATGCGTGTGTCTCGACACTGTTGCGTTCGCCGTTTCATCGGTTGATGTCGGGCTCCACCGACCTGATCCGCTACCGGGGACGCCGGACAGGCCGAGAGATCACGATGCCGACGCAGTACGCCGATTGCGGCTCCGATGTCGTGATCCTCGTCGGCCGGCCGGACACCAAGACGTGGTGGCACAACTTCCGCACGGAGCGAGATCTCGACCTGCTGATCCGAGGCCGATGGTCGTCCATGACCGCCATCGCCGTTGTCGGAGCCGACGACCCTGCTGCGATCGGCCCGCTGCTCGATGCCTACCTGGCTCGTTTCCCACGTGCGCAGCGCATGCTCGGCGAGGGAACAACCGGCGACCGTGCGCGGCGGGCCGTTGTCGTGAGATGCCATCCCCGATGACCGCCCCAACCAAAGGAGTTTCTCGATGAAGCCAGCTCGGATAGTCAGTCTCGTGATCGGGTCGCTGCTCGCGCTGATCGGGTTCGGTCTGCTGGCCGGAGGTGGAATCCTCGGCTGGGCGCTCGCCACCCAGCGCGACGATGCCGGCTACTTCACGACCTCGAACCTGAGATTCGCGACCGATAGTTACGCGCTCACGTCTGACAAGATCGACCTCGGTGACCCGGGCCCGGACGGATTCGGCGAGTGGGCCAACGCGACCGTGCGAGTCAGTGTGGACAGCGCCGGCAGCGGCGACGTGTTCGTCGGGATTGCCCGTGACGCGGACGTCGAGACCTACTTGAAGGGTGTCCCGCACGACGACATCACCAGCACGCACCGGTTCGGTCGCTCGTCTGATGCGGAATACCGCCGCGAGAACGTAGATGGCACCTCGAAGCCTGACGCCCCAGCAACGCAGACCTTCTGGGTCGCTCAGGCATCTGGTGTGGGGACGCAAGAGATCACCTGGCACGTCAAGGGTGGGAGCTGGGCGATTGTGGTGATGCATGCGGACGGCACCCCGAACGTCACTGCCGATGTGCAGCTCGGCGGTCAGGTCGACCATCTCGTGGCGATCGCAGTCGCTCTCGCCGTGGGCGGCATCGTGCTGTTGGCGGGCGGTGCTGCGCTCATCGTCGTCGGCGTCGCTCGACCCCACGCGCACGATGGGGCAACCGTGCCGTCCTCGACAGTACGAGCAACGACCGGAGCAACGCCGACTTCTATCGTTCCGACCGTCGTCGACGGGGCGTATCCACTGCGCCTCGAAGGTCACCTCGATCCGCGACTGGGTCGATGGCAGTGGCTCGTCAAGTGGTTCCTGGCGATCCCACACTTCGTCGTGCTGTCGTTCTTGTGGGTGGCCTTCGTCGTCCTCACTATCGTTGCGTTCTTCTCGATCCTGTTCACCGGCCGCTACCCGCGCTCGATCTTCGAGTTCAACGTGGGGGTGCTGCGCTGGACGTGGAGAGTCAGCTACTACGCCACCAGCGCGCTCGGCACCGACCGCTACCCACCGTTCACACTGAGCGCCGCCGACTACCCGGCAACCCTCGATGTCGTCTATCCCGAACATCTCTCGCGTGGCCTCGTCCTGATCAAGTGGTGGCTGCTCGCGCTGCCGCAACTGGTCATCGTCGCGGTCCTCACCGCCTCGTGGAGCTTCGGTCAACGCGACGGAGCCGGGTTCCTGATGTCGGGCGGCCTGCTTGGTTTGCTCGTGTTCGTCGGTGCACTGATCCTGCTGTTCACGGGGCGGTACCCGCCCCGACTCCACGAACTCGTGGTCGGCATCAACCGCTGGGTCTACCGGGTCATCGTCTACGTCGCGCTGATGACCGACCAGTACCCGCCGTTCCACCTCGACCAGGGCAGCGCCGAACCTTCGGCTGCCATCACAGAATCGAGCACATCATAACCACCGCCTTCGGACCGCCGCAGGTGATCGACGTCCGCGACCTGTGCAAGACCTACGGCGGCAGGGTCGTCATCGACCACCTGTCCTTCACCGTCCAACCCGGTCTGGTGACCGGTTTCCTGGGCCCCAACGGCGCCGGAAAATCGACCACGATGCGTCTCATCGTCGGACTCGACCGGCCGACGGGTGGTGACGCCACCATCGGTCGGGTTCACTACGCCGACCTCCCGCGACCGTTGCGTGTGGTCGGCGCGCTGCTCGACGCCGGAGCGGCGCATAAGGGCCGTAGCGCCTACGACCACCTGCTGTACCTCAGCCAGACTCAGGGCATCGCCCGCAAACGTGTCAACGAGGTGCTCGACCTCGTCGGGCTGCACGACGTCGCTCACGAGCGCGCCGGCAGCTTCTCGCTCGGCATGGGTCAACGCCTCGGCCTCGCCGCTGCGTTGCTCGGCGACCCCCAGGTGCTGATCCTCGACGAACCCGTCAACGGCCTGGACCCCGACGGGATCATGTGGATCCGCAACCTGGTGATCCACCTCGCTGGGGAGGGCCGCACCATCGTGATCTCCAGTCACCTGATGAGCGAGATGGCTGCCACGGCAACTGACCTGGTCGTGATCGGACGCGGCCGGCTGATCGCTGCCTGCACGACCGACGAATTCATCGAACGCAGCTCGAAACGGTCGGTGCTCGTCAAGTCCCCCGACGCTGACGCGCTGACCGATCTGATCAACACCGCCGGCGGCCAGGTGGACACCGATACCGACGGCGATCTGATCGTCCACCTGATCGACGCCGCCCACATCGGCGCACTCGCCTCCAAGGCCGGGCTCGAACTCCACGAACTCACCCCACAACTCGCATCGCTCGAGGACGCCTTCATGGAACAGACCCACACCAGCACCGAGTTCGGCGGCCGCGGTACGAACGGTGACTGGGAAACGGTGGCCGCCGTCGTGCCAGCGGAAGTCGGCTCATGACCGCCACCGTCGAAATCGCGATCAGACCAGACCAGCCCATGGTCGCCTCCAAGCTCGACATCGTCGGGTTGCTCCGATCGGAGTGGACCAAGATCCGGTCGCTTCGCTCCAGCGTCGCCGCGCTCGTACTGCTCGTCGTCGTGACGGTCGGGTTCACCGCGCTCTTCGTGGGCCTCACCGTTGGACAGTGGGACCAGCTCGATGCGGTGCAGAAGGCGACGTACCAGCTCGACCCGACGCGGTTGATCCTCGGGGCAGGTTTCCAGTTGAGCCAGCTCGCGGTCTGCGTGCTGGGGGTGCTGGTCATCGCCAACGAGTACTCCAGCGGCACCATCCGCGCCAGCTTGCTCGCTGTGCCGCACCGCACGCCGATGCTGATGGCCAAGGCTGCGGTATTCGCCGTGGTGGTGTTCGTTGTCAGTGAGGTCGCTGCGTTCGCCGCGTTCGCGGTCGGAGCGCCAATCCTGCACTCGAAGGTTCCGGTCGGGATCGGTGACCCCGGTGTGCTCGGCGCGCTCATCGGCGCTGGCCTGTACGGGGCGGTGCTGGGTGTGTTCTCTATTGCGATCGGGGCCATCGTTCGTCACACGGCGGGCGGTATCGCCGGGATCATCGCGTTCGTGCTCGTGCTGGCCCCGCTGGCGCAGCTGATCCCGGGCAGCATCGGCGATCACGTCTTCGCCTACCTCCCGACGAGCGCCGGTCAGCTCATGGTGAACGCCCGACAAGGCCCCGATGACCTCCTCACCCCATGGCAGGGGTTCGGCGTGATGTGCTTGTGGACCGCAGCGCTGATGGTCCTCGCTAACTACCTGTTGAGGCGTCGCGATGCATGAGGCGACGACCGGCACGACCGATGACCTCCATCGTTGCGCTCCCATTGTCGACGCGCCGATCGTTGACGCAGCGTCGTCGCGGGGCGTGGCGACGGACACGCCGGGGGCCGGGGCTGGTTTCATGTCGCGCCGATCGGTGCTCCATCACATCGGGCTTGGCGCAGCCACCGTGGTAGTCGCCGGCATCGCGGCCGGTAGCTACCGCGTGTTCGACAACGGTGTGCTCGACGCCGGCGACGGCCGAGCCTACGACGCATGGGCGAACTGGCGTGATGACCGGACACTGCTCGGTGCGGTCGCTGCGGCGATCCTCGCCGCCAACCCGCACAACACCCAGCCCTGGGTCTTCCACGTCACAGCGGACAGCATCGAGCTGTTTGCGGATCCGGCTCGGCGGACCGGCACGCTCGACTCGCTCGACCGCGAGCAGCGCATCGGTCTCGGCTGCGCACTCGAGAACCTCGTTCTCGCCGCGACTGCTCGGGGCTACAGGGCCACGGTGACGCTGCTACCCGATGCGGCCGATGCGACGCACATCGCCACGGTCAGCTTCGTCGATGGGCCGACGGAGGCGTCGAGCCTCCACGACGCGATCGGTCACCGACACAGCAACCGTGGGCCGTACACGTCCACGGCCGTTGCGGGCGACGCCCTCGCCACGCTCGACTCGGTCTCCGTGGGTCTCGACGGCGTCGGCGTTCGATGGTTCACCACGTCGGCTGACCGAACGACGCTCGGCGCAATGATCATCGACGCCACAAAGGCAATCATCGACGACGAGCAGCAGTCGCAGGACTCGTTCGTCTGGTTCCGCAACAACCGCGACGACATCGACACCCACATGGACGGCCTGACTCTCGATGCCCAGGGCCTCAGCCCCATGGTGCTCGCCGCGGCCAAGATCCTTCCTGCGACTTCTCGCGCGGCGGGCGATGCGTTCTGGCTCGACCAGACCCGAACTGTGCACACCGCGACCGCGGCCGCCTACGGCGTCATCACCGTTGCCGATCCCGACGATCCCGTGCAGCAGCTCGCGGGCGGCAGGCTACTGCAACGAGTCCACCTCGCCGTGACCGTCGCCGGCCTGGGCCTGCAGCACATGAACCAGATCACCGAACGCATCGACCGAGACGCAAGCCTCTCGCAACCGTCGAAGTTCGCGACCGGCATGGATGCGCTCCTCGCCCAACCCGACCGCCGGGCGCTTTCCACATTTCGCATCGGCCACCCGGTGCAACCCGGCCGTCTCAGCCCGCGCCGCCCAGTGAGTGATGTGACCCGATGATCCGCACACGCTTGCAACTCCTGGCCATCGCCGGCCGACTCGGAGCGACCGGCGCCGGGGTCGGGATCGCAGCAGGCATCACCCAAGTCACCATCGGCAGCCGCATCCCCAACTGGACCGGCAACAAAGCTCACCCGGTCGCGCTCGGCCTGCTCACCGTTGCGCTCAGCGTCAGCGCCCTCGCCGCAGCCCGAACGCTGCGCACCGCGCCACCCCCTGGCAACGAGACGCTCACTGCGATCACGCTGTGGTTCGCCGTCGTTGCGTTCGTGTGCTCCACCACCGTCGGCAGGCTCTGGGCCATCCCCGGCGTGCTCGTCCTCGCTGCGGCCGGTGTCACCCTGACAGCGTTCGGCTGGCACCAATTCCTGTCCGTGGTCGCGAAGAACTGGCTGCGCGGGCTCCTCGGCATCCTTGGTGCCCTCCAGTTGTTGATGGCGGTCAGCGCGGCACCCACGGTCACCGTTGCCGCCGGGCTGGTTGCCGGCGGCGCGCTCATCGCCGCCGCGGTCCTGACCAAACCCGGCAGACAGACCAGCGTCAGTCTGCTCGTCGCGGCATCGTTGCCGTTCGCGATCCTGACCTGGTGGACGATCGTCACCCCGCTGCTCACGGTCGTCGCGTTTGCCATCGGTGTCGCCGCCACACGGAGTAGCAGGATCGCACGCACCGAAGGCGGAATCGCCGCACCAGTCGATGTCCATTCGGTTGGATGACGTGATGTGCACCGTCGAACTGTTGTGGATCCCGCTCGGCGCCGGCCAACATGTCGTGCGCCTCAGTGGTCGCGCTTTCGAAGCGCTGACCGCGCGCGTGCAACATCGTTCAGCCTGCGACCTGTTCCACTCGGCGCTCGTGGTCACCGTTCCCGGTGGCCGTTACGTGATCGAGATGACGCCCATCGCCGACCGACACGGCGACCAACGCGGTGTAGTGGCCGAAGGCGCGGTCGGCTCGGCATGGCTCGGCAAGCTCCGCGTCTTTCGCTACGAGATCCACCGCTGGCACAACGGTGTCATCCCCGACGCCGACCAAGCCACCGCCACGACGACCCTGCAGCTTGCGCCCGCCGACGCACAACGGCTCCTCGACCTGGTCCCGGACGTGCCCACGCCCGTGTGGGGCCGAGACGGCCTCGACGCCGGCGAGATGTGGAACTCGAACTCAGTCACCTCGTGGATTCTCCGCCGCGGTGGTGTCGACACCACCCAGCTTGCGCCACCCAACGGTGGCCGTGCCCCCGGCTGGGACGCGGGACTCGTCGTCGCTGCCCGCACCACCAACGCGAGGTAGATCGCGACATCGCCGATGTCGACCTCGGCAGGCTGTCGGGCACTGTTGCATTGGCGACGTGCGCTAGAAGTTGTGGGCCTGCCGGGGCCTCTTGCGCTGCGTCACCTGCGAGTTCGCGGCGGAAGTGGGGCGAACAGGCCCGAAATCGGGGGCGCGCGGCCCACCACGGCGGCCCGGATCGCTCAATGCAACAGTGC
>JAYVMH010000193.1:0-3272 GCA_043759015.1 Actinomycetota bacterium | reverse complement strand
GCCGGCTCAACGAGACGGTGTCGGACGGTTCGGAGTACACGGTGGCGCCATCGAGGGTGACCATCCCGGTGCCCGGGTCGACGTCCACGGTGCCGAGTCGGTTGTTGCGCACCAGGTTTGCCGGGCCGATGTTGCGATTGTCGCGGACGGCCACGCGGCGCCGGCGGGTGGTCATGTGATCGTTCCCGTCGTCCGCCGCGGCGGCGCTCACGAACGCGACCGACAGGTCGGCGGCCGTGGCGCCGAAGGAACCGAACTGCGGGCCGAGCACCAGCGGTTCGCAGGAGTCGGTGCTGGCGTTGGGATCGCCGGTCACGCCGTAGGCGGGGAAGCCGCTCTTCAGCACCAGTTGCGGTTTGGCACCGAAGTGGTCCGGACGCCAGAGCACGATGTCGGCCAGCTTGCCGACGTCCAGCGAGCCGATCTCGTGCGACAGGCCATGGGCGATCGCCGGGTTGATCGTCAGCTTCGCGATGTACTGGCGGACGCGATCGTTGTCGTGGTCGTTCGGCCCCTGGCCGAGATCCCGCTTGTTCTTGGCGGCGAGCTGGAACGTACGGCGAACGGTCTCGCCCGCCCGCCCCATTCCCTGGGCATCGCTGGACGTGATGCCGATCACCCCGAGGTCGTGCAGCACACCTTCGGCGCCCATCGTGCCGCCACGAATGCGGTCCTTCACCATGTGGTGGTCGCTGCGCGAGTGGTGGTTCAACCCGTGGGCGGCGAAGATCATCTCGTAGTGCTCGTCGAGCGCGTCACGCCCGAAGGGCAGCGTCGGATTGGTGCTGGACCCGATCACGTTGGGCACGCCGGCCAGCTTCAGCACGTTGGGTACGTGCCCGCCCCCGCAACCTTCGATGTGGAAGGCGTGGATCGTGCGGCCCGCCAGCACCTTCAGCGTGTCCTCCACGCTGAGGCACTCGTTGAGCCCGTCGGTGTGCAGCGCGACCTGCACGTCGAATGCTTCGGCGACGTTCAGCGCCGTGTCGAGTGCCCGCGTGTGCGCACCCATGTCCTCGTGGACCTTGAAGCCGACCGCGCCGCCTTCGACGAGTGCCTCCACGAGCGGCGACTCGTCGCTCGACGAGCCGCGGGCGAGGAACCCGATGTTGACCGGCCACTGGTCGAAGCTGTTGAACGCGTGGCGCAGGGCCCACGGCGAGTTCACACCGACGCCCCACACGGGGCCGAACTCCTGACCAATGATGGTGGTGACACCGGAGGCCAGCGACGCCTCCATGATCCGCGGCGACAGCAGGTGGACGTGGGTGTCGATGGCGCCGGCGGTCGCGATCAGGCCCTCGCCGCTGATGATCGTGGTGCCCGTGCCCACCACCACGTCGACACCGTCCTGCACATCGGGATTGCCCGCTCGACCGACGCCGCAGATGCGACCCTCGCGAATGCCGATCGATGCCTTCCCGATGCGGCACGTGGCGTCGATGATGACCACGTTGGAGATCACGATGTCGCACGTGTGCTTCACCGCCGCCGCCTTCAGCATCAGCCCGTCGCGCGCCGTCTTCCCGAAGCCGGCGAGGAACTCGTTACCTCGTTCCTGCGCATCGAACTCGATCTTGATCACCAGGCCGGTGTCGCCGAGGCGCACCCGGTCGCCGGCCGTGGGACCGTGGATCGCGGCGTAGTCGTCGGGCAGGATCTCGTCGGGGTGGGAGTGGCTGTGGGCAACGTCGCCGCCGTCGTGACCGTGCTCGAACTGCCCGTGCGAGTGCTTGGTCACGACGTGGCCCCCTGGTAGCCCTGCGCCGCAGCGCGGGCGAGGGCCGCCTCCTTCGCACCCGGGGCATCGAGCGGTCCGTCCACCAGGCCGGCGAACCCGATCGCGATACGAGCGCCACCGATGGGTACGAGCGGCGCCTCCGTGGGCACGCCCGGTTCGAACCGTTTGGCCGAGCCCGCAGGGATGGCCAGCCGCATGCCGTACGCGCCGGCGCGGTCGAACCGCAGCCGAGCGTTGACCTCGAAGAAGTGGAAGTGCGACGTGATGCTGACCGGCACGTCGGAGGTGTTCGTGACCGTGAGGTGCACCAGGCCGGCGGGTGGGGTGGACTCTCGTGCGGCCGGTAGTACGGCCCCTGGCGCGTCCTCGCCCATGCCGGCGCCCTCACCGAAGGGATCGCGCACCACGACCATGCGCGTGCCGTCGTCGAACACGGCCTCGACCTTCACCTCGCGGACGATGTCGGGCACACCAGGCAGCACGTCGGCCTCGGTGAGCACGCCGGCACCCCGCGCCGCGGCCTCCAGCAGCCGCGCCCCGTCGCGGGCGGCTTCGCACACCGTGTCGGCGATGAGCGCGGTGGCTTCGGGCACGTTGAGCAGCAGCCCTCGCGACCGCCGAGCGCGTGCGAGCTCAGCTGCGGTGAAGATCAGCAACCGATCGCGATCAGTCGGCGTGAGGCGCATGACCCCAAGTTAGGCGCGCCCAGGTACGCGCCGGCGTACGAGGTGCCGTTCGGAACGTGCAAGAATGAAGGGAACTTGAATGCGGGCGGGACTGGAGGAGTCGTCCCATGAGCGTCCGCATCATCGAGGGGTCCATCGTCCGACCTGCGAACAGCAGCACCCACCTGGACGTGTTCCCACCCGTTCTCGTCGCTGCGTTCGGAGCCCGCTGGTTCGAGAACGGTTGTCTGTCGGTCTTCTTCCGACACGCCGTGGCCGAAGGCGAGCCAGTTCGTGCCTGCATCGTCACCGACGACATCGGCACCGCCGCTGCATCCCTGATCACCACCGACGGCACGGTGGTGGTGGAAGGAACGGCGTCGGTGGGCGCGCACAGCGACCCGACGGCACTCGGCTGTCACGAGATCGACCACGACCCCGTGGGGTTGCGTATCCTCGCCGAGATCGAGAAGGGCGACGTGATCGGGCCGCAGACAACGCACTGCCCGTCGCGCGCCCAGTCCGAGCGGATCTTCCGCGGCCAGGTCGCCTCGCCGCTCGAGTGGTACCACGGCCCGTCGCCGTGGGGGCAGTCGGTCGCCGCTCCGAGCACGGCGATGCGGATGTTCACCGACGTCGCCCACGAGTTCCTGCTGCCGCGCATCTCGGCGGCGGTCGGTGTGTGGGGTGCGATGGAAGTGCGCTTCCACGGCACGCCGATCGTGTGCGACACGGACTACATGGTCACCGGCGAGGTGCTGGCGGTGGGTCAGACCCCGAGCAAGGAGACGCTCTGGTACGACCTCGCGGCCACCGACGAGTACGGCGATCTGGTGGCGACCGCGCGGGTGCTGACCCGATTCGCG
>JAYVMH010000192.1:0-16273 GCA_043759015.1 Actinomycetota bacterium | reverse complement strand
TGCAGGTCGTACTCGCGCTGGTCGGCGCGATCGTTGGTGTCTCGGGCCTCAAGGGCAACCAGGTCAACGCCCTTGCGTTCGGGGTGCTGGTGCCGATGTTCGGGATTGGCATGAACGGCGCATGGGCCGCGCGGTACGGTTCGTATGGTCCGCGGATCTCCGCGACGAAACCTTCGGGTAAGAACAGCAAGAACGGGTAGAACGGACTCATGGCTGAAACCGCGTCGCAAACCACCACCATTGCCGCCGCTCACGAACGCGTGTGGGCCATCGCCGCGGATTTCGAGCGCTACCCGGAGTGGGCCAAGGACGTCAAGGACGTGATCGTTCGTGGGCGCGACGAGCAGGGTCGACCGGTCGAGGTGGAGTACCGGGCGTCCGCACTCGGTCGCAGTACGCACTACACCCTCTGGTACGACTACTCGGATGCGCCGAACGTGCTGGCGTGGAAGTTGTTGCGCGGCGACATCATGCGGTCCATCGACGGTGCCTACCACTTCAGCGACACAGCCGACGGTGGCACCGAGGTGCGCTACGACCTCGCGATCGAACTCGTCGTACCGCTGCCCGGTTTCGTGAAGCGTCGGGCCGAGGTTCGTATCCTCAACACGGTTCGGGAGCTGAAGACCCGCGCTGAAGCATGACGGGCTCGCTGCGCGCGGGGATCGACGTCGGGGGCACGAAGTGCCTCGGTGTCGTGCTGGATGAAGCGGGCGCCGTGGTCGGTGAGCAGCGGTTGCCGACACCCAAAGGCCCCGACGCGATCATCGACACGCTCGTCGACCTGTGCGGGCGACTCGGCGACTTCGGCGACTTCGGCACGGTCGGCGTGGGCGTCCCCGGTCTCGTCACGAGGGACGGGGTGTTGAAGGCCGCCCCGAACCTGGTGGACATCACCGACTTTCGCGTCGGAGCGCTCCTGGCCGAACGGCTCAGTCAGCGTGTGGAGGTGGACAACGACGCCACCTGCGCGGCTGTCGCGGAGTGGAAGACGGGCGCGGGTCGGGGTGTCGACGACTTCGTCATGGTCACGCTGGGCACCGGCATCGGCGGTGGTGTGATCGCGGGTGGTCGCCTGCTGCGTGGCGCGAACGGGTTCAGTGGCGAGATCGGACACATGGTGATCGATCCGTCCGGCCCGCCCTGCCCGTGCGGCCGCCGCGGATGCTGGGAGCGTTTCGCCTCCGGCTCGGGGCTCGGCAGCCTGGCCCGCGAAGCAGCCATCGCCAAGCGACTGCCCCGTGTCGTCGAACTCGCCGGCGGCGACCCCGAACTGGTTCGCGGCGAGCACGTGCAGGCCGCCGCGAGCGAGGGCGACGACGAGGCGCTGGCGGTGATCGACACGTTCGCCCGTTGGGTCGCGATCGGCCTGGTCAACCTCACCAACCTCCTGGACCCCGCTGCGATCGTGCTCGGTGGCGGTCTCGCTGCCAGCGGCGAGCTGTACCTCGAACCGATCGGTCGCTGGTTCGGGGAGCTGCTCTATTCGCCGGACCTTCGTCCGCACCCTCGCCTCGTGTTCGCCCAGCTCGGCGAACGGGCGGGCGCGGTCGGAGCAGCGTTGCTCGCCGACGTGCACTGAGCGCCCGACGCGACGATTCGGCCCCATTTGCGGAGCGAACCGGGGTATTCACGTATCGGCTTCCGAGACGAAAGATCCCCGGGTGCGGTTCTGGAACGATGCAGCCCTAGAAGATCCCCGGGTTGCGGGCGGGTGCGGGCGAACCGGGGTGGTCAGGGGCAGTGGCCGGTGTCGACCTCGGTGTCGCCGGCGTGGGAGATCAGCGGGGCGGCTTCGGCGATGTCGGTCGCCCAGGCGTGATCGGGCTGCGCGGTGCTGCGGGCGAACACGACCGCGACCGCAGCGCCCTTGGCGACGAGGACGCTCCCGGAATCGCCGGGTTCGATGTGCGCGTCGATCCGGTAGCCGCGGCGCAACGTGCTGCTCCCGTTGTCGATGTCCGCGGCGTTGATGTCGACCACCGATTTGGCGATGAACGCAATCGGCAACGGCTTGCCGTGTCGCCACACCACGAGCACACCGCGAGTACCCGACCGCATGTTGCCCACCTCGAGCGGCGCGATGTTCGACGACGCGACCGACAGCAGCGCGAGATCCTTCTTGCGATCGAGGGCCACGACGATCGCCTGGTGCTCGGTGCCGTCCTGCTGCACGACGTCGACCTCGGTCGACCCGGCGACCACGTGTGCCACGGTGAGCACCCGTCCGTGAGCGACGTAGGAACCGGCACCGATGGCCGGCCCCACCTGGCAGCCTTCGGCCTCGACGCGGACGCCCGACGCCTCGGCGATGTCGGTGTCCGATCTCGCGCCCCCCGACCGACAGCCGACTCCGAAGGCCATCGTCGGGAGTGCTAGCATCGCGAATGACATCGTGCCGATGGACCGGCGGAAGCGAGGCGAACCGGGCACGGTGGGCCGTCGGCTCAGCGCCGGCCGGGAAAGTTCGCCCGCGCCCTGTGGATCTCGTCCCAGGCGGCGTCTTTGCCGGCGAGCCCGCCCGTGGACGACGTCTTGCCGGGCTCCAACGCTTTGTACACCTCGAAGAAGTGCTGGATCTCGTTGACCAGTTGGGGAGTGAGATCGGCGAGGTCGTGCACATGTTCCCATCGGGGCTCGTTGGGCGCCACGCAGATGAGCTTGGCGTCCTCGCCGGCTTCGTCGTGCATGTACAGCACGCCCACGGGCCGGGCTCGCACCCACACGCCGGGGTAGACCGGATCCTCGAGCAGCACGAGCGCATCGAGCGGGTCGCCGTCGCCACCGAGGGTGTCGGGAACGAAGCCGTAGTCGGCGGGATACGTGGTGGCCGTGAACAACCGGCGGTCGAGGAACACGCGGCCCGTCTCGTGGTCGATCTCGTACTTGTTGCGGCTCCCACGAGGGATCTCGATCACGACGTGGATGCAATCCGAGGGAAGATCGGTACCCATGGTCCGCATGCTGGCACATCAGCACCGATAGAACGGTGCGGTGCGAGTCCCGCAGTCGCTCCGAGTGTTCCGCCACGTGCCGTTCGCGATCCTGTGGAGTGGTTCGCTCGTGTCGAACGTCGGTACGTGGATGGAAACCGTCGCCCTCGGCCGCTACGTGCAGGAACGCACGGGCGAAGCAAAGTGGGCCGGCCTCGTCGCCGCCGCGGGCTTCCTGCCCACCGCCGTGGTCGGGCTGCTCGGTGGCGCTCTCGCCGACCGCGTGCCCCGTCAACGGTTGATCATCGCCGCGTCGTTGCTCCAGGCCGCGATCGCGGGCGTCCTCACGTGGATGGTCTCCTCCGGGCAGGCCACGCCTTCGTGGATCGCGCTCCTCGCCCTGCTCAGCGGATGCGGCGGAGCGATCGGCTTTCCCGCCTGGCAGACGTCGGTCCCCGACATGGTGCCGCCTGCGGAAGTGCCGTCGGCGATCGGTCTCAGCTCGGTGCAGTGGAACCTCGGTCGCGTCGTCGGCCCGGTGATCGCCGGCGTGGTCATGTCCGTGTGGGGGATCACCACCGCGCTGACGTGCAACGTGATCAGCTTCTTCGCCGTCACGATCGCAGCGTCGGTGGTCACCATCCCGCCGCGCGTCGGCACACGAAAAGATCCCATCCTGCGCACCATCGCCGACGGCTGGCGGACGACCCGTCGAGTGCCTGCGCTGCGGGCGATGAGCGGCGCGATGTTCGTGACCTATCTCCTCGCGGCACCGTTCATCGCCCTCATCCCGGCCATGGTCCAGCAGGTGCTCCACGCCGGTCGCGGGGCGAACTCGGCGCTCGTCACCGCGCAGGGCATCGGGGCCGTCGCGGCGGGTGTTCTGTTGGGGTCGTTTGTGTCGGCACTCGGCATCCGCCGCACGATGATCGTGCTCATGTCCACGTTGGCGCCGGCGCTCGTCCTGTACGGGCTCGCGCCGAACCTCGGCTGGATGACACTGGCCCTCGCCCTGGTCGGCGCGTGCTACATGGGCACGCTCTCCACGTTCTCGACGATCGGACAGACGATGTCGCCTCCGGACTCGCGCGGCCGGGTGATGGCGATCAACAACGCGACGCTCGGGCTGCTGTACCCGATTGGAGCGATCGTGCAGGGCTCGCTCGGCGACCGCTTCGGCCTGCGCACCGTCACCGTCGCGAGCGGCGTGCTGCTCGCAGCCGTGCTCCTGCTCACCCGCGCGTTGCGTCCCGGGTACGCGGCGTCGATCGGCGCGACGACGCCACCCACCGTGCGTGTTCACACAGACGTCACGAATTCGTGACGTGCCGCGCCACGACCGTCACTAGCTTCGGTCGCGATGGAGACCTTCGTCGTCAGAGTGTGGCTGCCCGATCGACCCGGCGCGTGCCGAGCATCTCGGCAACGAGCACGAGCACACGCCCGGTGATCTGGTGTGGACCCGCCTGCCCCGTCACTCGATGGCGCTCGCCAGCGGGCGCTCGGGCCGAGTGTTCCACGCTCGCGAGCGCGACGAGGTGCATGCCCTGGGCCGCATCCTCGACTCACTCGCCTGATCGACTGCCCGTTCGCCGTTATTGCGCCGGAGTTCTGCAGGTCTGCCTGCGTAGCATTGCCCTCCTGTGAAGCCGATCACGAAGTCCGCCAAGCTCGCCAACGTCTGTTACGACATCCGGGGCCCCGTCCTGGACCGCGCGAAGCAGATGGAGGACGAAGGCCACAAGATCATCAAGCTCAACATCGGCAACCTCGCGGTCTTCGGGCTCGAACCGCCCGACGAGATCGTCCAGGACATGATCCGCAACCTTCCCAACGCGGCGGGGTACACCGACAGCAAGGGCCTGTTCGCACCGCGTAAGTCGATCGTGCACTACACGCAGGAGAAGCACATCGCAGGCGTTCACGTCGACGACGTGTACCTCGGCAACGGGGCGTCAGAGCTGATCGTGATGAGCCTGCAGGCCCTGCTCGACGACGGTGACGAGGTGCTCGTTCCGGCGCCGGACTATCCGCTGTGGACCGCGGCCGTATCGCTGAGCGGCGGCAATCCTGTGCACTACCTGTGCGACGAGCAATCGGACTGGTTTCCCGATGTCGACGACATCCGCACGAAGATCACCGACCGCACCAAGGCGATCGTGGTGATCAACCCCAACAACCCCACGGGCGCGCTCTATCCCAAGGAGGTGCTCGACGACATCGTGCAGGTCGCCCGCGAGCACCAGCTGATCGTGATGTGCGACGAGATCTACGACAAGACTCTGTACGACGGCAACACCCACACGAGCATCGCGTCGCTGGCCGACGACGTGCTGTTCGTCACCTTCAACGGTCTCAGCAAGAACTACCGCGCGTGCGGCTATCGCGCAGGGTGGATGATCGTGTCCGGCGAGAAACGCCACGCCCACGACTACATCGAGGGCCTGGACATGTTGGCCTCGATGCGGCTGTGCTCCAACACCCCGGGTCAGCTCGCCATCCAGACCGCCCTCGGCGGGTACCAGAGCATCCAGGATCTCGTCGCCCCGACGGGCCGGCTCACCCGCCAGCGCGACCTCGCCTACGACATGCTGAGCCAAATCCCCGGCGTCAGCGTCGTCAAGCCGAAGGCCGCGCTGTACATGTTCCCCCGGCTCGACCCTGCGGTGTACCCGATCGAGGACGACCAGCAGTTCGCGTACGAGCTCCTGGCCGAGGAGAAGCTGCTGATCGTGCAGGGCACTGGCTTCAACTGGCCGACGCCGGACCACTTCCGGTTGGTGTTCCTTCCCAACTCCGACGACCTCGGTGAAGCGCTCGTGCGCATCGACCGGTTCCTCGCCGGGTACCGGAAGCGCTGCGCGATCTGACGCTCAGCGGCGCGGCAACGTGACGCTGTCGGCGGTCGCGTTCAAGTCGATGTCGACCGCACGGTCCTTCATCGGGCCGCTCACCATGGCCGCGATGTGACCGTCGACCAGGCACCGCGACCGTGTGGCGACACCCGAGTCGACCGTCACCAAGTCGAGCGCGTAGCCGTAGTCCACAGGCCGCTGCACCTTGCTGAGGATCTGGCGTGACCCCTCGCGGACACCCTCGTTGGCGAAGTCGGCGCAGATGCTCACCCACTTGCGGGCGTTCGGTGTGTTCCTGAGCCAGACTGCCTTGACGGAGATACGACCGGCGCCGTCCGGGGCGTCGAACTCCGTCCCCGCGGAGTCGTTCCCGACCTCGGCGACCACGATCGTGCGCTGCGTGGGCCGTGATGGGAGCCAGAAGGTCAGCTGCCCGGCGGTCACCTGGACAGGGCCGGTCGGATTCCCGTTCCTCGGTGGAAGTGGGAGTGGCGTGATGACGGCCGTGGGCACCTTCACCGGCGGTGGCCCGAGGGCGAGCCGACGAATCAGTAGGCCGGCGCCGACGAGGCAGCCGAGGACGAGCACCAGTTTGGCGATACGCGACACCGACCGGCCGAACCGCCGCTTGCGGCGCGGGGGCATGGCCACCTCCAGCGCGGCGCGCAGCGACGGGTCGGAGTAGTGCACGCTCGGCGGAGCGAGCAGGCTGTTCTCCGGCAGTCGGGGATCGGCGTGCTGAGGCGCGGCGTACTGGGGCGGAGGCGGCGGGACGTCGGGGCGCGCCGAGCCGGGAGGAGGGAGCAGACTCGGCTCAGTCGTCATGCAGGGTGATCGGTCGTCAGCGCTCCTGGCTTGAGGAGAACTAGAGGGACCGCCGGAATTCAGGTGGGTGCCACCTTGGTGCGATCGATGGTCAACGTCGAGAACACCTGCGTGGCGACGATGTTCGGATCAGCGACGTTCCGGGACAGGATGACCACGGCCACATCGCCGTCGACCTCGATCGTCGCGGTTGCGTTGGTGGATGTCGGGTAGCGGTACGCGAACGCGGTGCCGAGGTTCACCGTCACCGGGGTGGCTGGGGGTGCCGTTACCCCGAGGGTCCTGGCGAACCCCGCCGCCAGCGCGTCGGCGACGTCAGAGGCGGTGCTGCCCGAGGCGGCGATCGACGGCGGGAGCGTGAAGACCATCACGCCGATCGTGCCGGCCCCATCAGCGACGAGGTACAGCCCCCCTGTCGCGTCCGGCATCGAGGCGACGGCGGGGATGGTGTGACGCGGCGGCGCGCCGCGGATCAGGAACGAGACCCGACCATCCGTGATCGTTGCCGGATCCCCGACGGCGGGAACGGCCGAGACCGGCCCGGGCTCGGCCGGGTCGACGGAGACCGTCGCCAACGTCGACGACCGTGTGGCCGTCGTGTCGTCGGGCTGCCCGGCGACGGCGGCGGGCGAGTCCTTGGACATGGCCCGCACCACCAGCAGCACACCGGCACCGACGCCGAGCATGAGCAAGATGAC
The DNA here is from genome assembly GCA_043759015.1 of Actinomycetota bacterium. GTDB lineage: Bacteria > Actinomycetota > Acidimicrobiia > Acidimicrobiales > Ilumatobacteraceae > UBA668. The sequence continues at coordinate 8,962 of JAYVMH010000192.1, read as the reverse complement.
CACCAGGACACCCGGGCCCCGGGGCGACCTCTTGGGCGACGACAGCGGCTTGGCGGCAAGAGCCGCGGCCACCTGCTGCAGGTGCGGTGGCACCCCGCCGAACGCCGGAGCCGTCGTCGTTGGAGCGGTCGTTGTCGCGGTCGTTGCCGATGTCGTCGTCGTTACCGTTGGCGTTGCCGCGGCGGCCGGAGAAGGTGTGGGCGAAGCAATGATCGTCGGCATGGCCGTCGTTGGGGGAGCCGGTGCCCGGTTCGTCAGCGTCGGCGGAAGGGACCGCGGCAACGAGGGTGGTGCCGTTGAAGCCAATCGGGGCAGCGTGGGCAGCGTCGGCCGCGGCAGCGGCTCGGCCACTCCAATTGCGCCAGGTTGCGGAGGTGGTAGTTGTTGTCCCTGTTGCACCGACATCCATCGGCGCGATCGGCTGACGACTTGAGATACGCCTGACGTGACCCTTACACGACACGACTCTGAGGCTGAGAGGCTGTCGCGTTTGTTTGGCCTGCGCGATTCGTGGATCAGGTTTGGGTGAGTCGGTGGAGAAGGAGACGGCTGTGGGCGGCCCATATGAAGCCGTCTGTGACGTTGGGGTCGCGTTCATAGTCGACCTGGAGGCGACGGTTGGCCATCGTCCATGACCATGTTCGCTCGACGACCCAGCGTCGTGGGAGCACAACGAAGGCGTGGGGGTGGATCCGGTTGACGACCTCCACGGCGACGTGACGTGCCCGGCGATGCAGCGCGAACGCCTTCTTGAACCCGGCATCGACCCACACCTTGGCGAACCTGTCCGACTTGGGTTGGGCCTTGTTGAACACGGCGATCCCGCCGGCGTTGTCCGATGTCGAAGCGACCATCACCGTGATCGCCAAGAGCAGCCCGATCGTGTCCACGAGCCCGAAACCTTTCTGCCGGAGATCTTCTTGCCGGCGTCGTCGCCCGTGGTCGAACGATGTCACTGTCGGTGTCGCGCTGACACTGCGGGCATCGATGATCTCACCCGCCGGATCGCTGTCGCGACCTTCGGATTCGCGGACCAGAGCGCGCAGACGGTCACACACACACGTTCCCATGTGCCATCGCGCGACCAAGTCACGTGAGAGTGGTGCACGGTCGACCAGTTCGGGTACTCGCCGGGCAGGCGACGCCATTGGCAGCCGGTCGCGGTGACGTAGAAGATCGCGTTCACGATCGCCCGCCGGTCATGCTTGACCGGGCGTCCCATCTCACCCGGCTTCCAGTACGGGGCGACCAGGTCGGCGATCAACTCCCACTCGTCATCGGCCAAATCGCCGCCAACCGTGCGCCACGTCTCACTCTTTGCCGAACCCGCGTTCTCCATCAACAGAAAATGTCACAATCCCGCCACCTGCCCCACGGCAATCTCCACCACTACCAGCACAAACTATTTGTACAGCCTCTTACACGTAACCGAGTTGCTTGGCGTCGTGGAGGAGACGGTCGCGGTGGTCCGGATGGGCCACCCCGATCAGCGCGTGCGTGCGTTCGCGGATCGTCTTGGCTCGCAACTCGGCAACGCCGTACTCCGTGACGACCTTGTCGACGGTGTTCTTCGAGTTGGTCACCACCTCGCCCGTACCGAACTGGGGAACGATCCTGCTGACCGAGCCGCGGGCGGCAGTCGAGTGAAGCACGATGAAACCCTGCCCACCGTCGGAGTACATCGCTCCGCGGGCGAAGTCGACCTGACCGCCCGACGAAGAGTAGTAGTGGCCGCCGACCGTCTCCGACGCGCATTGACCCATGAAGTCAACCGAGAGGGTGGCGTTGATGCTGACGAAGTTGCGCTCGCGGCTGAGCAACCGCGGATCGTTCACGTACCGCGCGCTCCACAGCTCGATCGCCGTGTTCTCGTGGAGGAACTCGTACAGGCGACGCGTGCCGAGCGCGAACGTGCCGACCACCTTGGTTCGGTTGTGCATCTTGCGCACCCCGTTGACCACGCCTGCCTCGACGAGGTCCACGAGCCCGTCGCTGAGGAGCTCGGTGTGCACGCCGAGGTCGCGATGATGCGAGAGCGCGCTCATGATCGCGTTGGGGATCGCACCGATACCCGTCTGCAGGCAGGCGCCATCGGGGATGCGGTCGGCCACCTGGGCGGCGATCGTGTGGTCGTCGGCGACCATCTCCGGCGGCGGCACCTCCGCCAACGGGTGGTCGTTGCGGTAGAAGCCCTCGATCTGGCTGACGTGGATCTGGTTCCGCCCGAACGTGCGAGGCATGCTCTCGTTGACCTCGAGGAAGAACCGCGCCCGGCCGATGAAGCTGCTGGTGTAGTCAGCGCTGACCCCGAGGCTGAAGTAGCCGTGCTGGTCGGGTGGTGCCGCGGCGGCGATCACGAGCGGGTCGTGGGCACGACGCTGCATGTGGCTGAACACCTCACTGAAGTGGTTCGGCACGAGATCGACGGTGCCGTTCAGGAAGCAGGAACGAGTGACCGGCGAGAGGAAGTACGACACGTGGCGCAAACGGTCGCCGTACTCGCCGTGCAGGTACGGACGATCGCGCAGCGCATGCATCTGGTGGACGGTGACACCGTCGATGTCGCCACGGGCGGCTGCCGCCTCGATCGCGTCCAGCAACGCCATTGGCTCGCCGTTTGCCAGCGGCACGATCAGGTGGCTGTGCGATCGGACGTGGGCGAGCACTTCGGCAGCGGACGTCGCCGGCATCAGGTTGTGGGTCATCCCTTGATCCAGTTCCGTGAGCGATCGACGGCTCTCAGCCATGCATCGTGCGCGAGGTCGGTGAACAGGCGCTCGGGGTTCGGCTCGAACACCGCGTCCACCGACCATTCGTCGGCGATGGCCTGCAACGTCGGCCACACGCCCTCAGCCAGTCCGGCGAGGTATGCGGCGCCGAGCGCGGTGGTCTCCTGGTCGGTCGAGCGCCGGACCGGCACGCCGAGTTGGTCGGCTTGCATTTGCAACATCTCGTCCATCACCGACGCGCCTCCGTCCACACGGAGGTCGGCGATGTCCACTCCGGCGGCGTTGGTCATGGCGTTCACCGCGTCGCGGGTCTGATACACCATCGCTTCGACCACGGCGCGTGCGAGGTGTGCTCGGGAGGTTCCACGGGTGATGCCGATGATGGTGCCGCGGGCATAGGGATCCCACCACGGGCTGCCGAGGCCGGTGAACGCAGGCACCACGAACACGCCCCCGTTGTCCGGGACCGACATGGCGAGGGGGCCGATCTCGGCCGAGTCGTGAATGATGCCGAGGCCGTCGCGCATCCACTGCACCGCCGCACCGGTGACGAAGATGGCTCCCTCCAGCGCATAGGCGACCGTGCCGTCGGACAGCGTCCAGGCAACGGTGGTGAGCATCCCGTCCTGCGGTGCCGGACACGTCGAACCGACGTTGAGCAGCACGAAGCTGCCGGTGCCGTACGTGTTCTTCGCCATCCCGGGACGAAAGCAGGCCTGACCGAACAACGCCGCTTGCTGATCGCCGGCGATCCCTGAAATGGGGATGCCTGCAGGGATGCCCGCTCTGTCGGTGGTGACACCGACTCGACCGCTCGATGGGAGGACCTGCGCAAGCGCCTCCATCGGCACGCCGAACAGGGCACACATCTCGGGGCTCCACGCGAGCGTGCGGATGTTGAACAGCATCGTGCGGCTCGCGTTGCTGGGGTCGGTGGCGAACACCTCGCCGCCCGTCAGATTCCACACCAGCCAACTGTCGATCGTGCCGACGGCGAGATCGTGGCGCGGGATGTCGCGGTGCTGCAGCAACCACTCGACCTTCGATCCGCTGAAGTACGGGTCCAGCACCAGCCCTGTGATGTCGCGCACGGTCGGAAGCGCCCCGTCGGCCGCGAGCTGGTCGCACCTCGATGCGGTGCGTCGGTCCTGCCAGACGATCGCAGAGCCGTACGGCCGGCCGGTGACCCTGTTCCAGGCGACGACGGTCTCGCGCTGGTTGGTGATGCCGAGGGCCGCCACATGAACACCCCGCGAGGTGACCTGGTGGACCACGTCCTGAAGCGTGGCTCGAACGGCCTCCCAGATCTCGGTGGCGTCGTGCTCGACCCAACCGGGCTGGGGAAAGTGCTGGGTGAACTCCCGGTACGACGAGATGTTGGTCCCATCGCCCTTCGGGAAGATCGCCCGACTGCGCACCCCTGTTGTGCCCGCGTCGATCGCGATGACGCACTGGTTGCTGCTCACGACGGCAAACCTAATGCCTGGGTCAGCGCTTCTTCTTGGAGGGCCGATTGCTCGGACCTGTGGAGGTGCGCTTGGTCGGCGCCGGACGAGCCCGCGCTGCCGCGGACGCGGTCGGCCGCCATCCGACGACTCGTGGTGGCGCCGCAGCGGACTCGGCCCGGAGCTGCTTGAGCGTCTTGCGTTCGTAGCCGAACTTGGCGAACATCGCGCCGAATCCGATGTACACGCCACCGGCGAACACGATGCCGACGTAGCTGGCGACCTTGTGGTTGTGGGTGATGAAGTAGGCGACGAACGCGACCACACCACCGATCACGGCCCACTCCCTCGCCAGGCGCCTCCACGGGACGGGTCTGGAAGAGTCCCACCTCATGCGTCGAAACACGTGCTCGGTCTCCTGATCGATCCTGGTCGCGTGCAAGCGCTTGCCGAGGTGCGGTCGCGGCCGTAGCCTCTGCACACGTGCGTGTTGGCATTCTGACAGGTGGGGGCGATTGTCCAGGTCTCAACGCCGTGATCCGCGCGATCGTCCGTAAGGGTGAACAAGCCTACCACGACGAGTTGATCGGTTTCCTCGACGCCTGGGACGGTGTTCGCGAGCGCCGGACGATGAAGCTCGACGTCAGCTCCCTGCGCGGCATGCTGCCCCGCGGCGGAACCCTGTTGGGCACCCGTCGGGGCAGCCCTTACGACCACCCGGACGGGGTTGCGGAGGTGCAGGCCACGTTCGACGAGATGGGCCTCGACGCGCTCATCGTGATCGGCGGGAACGGCTCGCTCTCCGTCGCGTACAAGCTGCACACCGAATTCGCGTTGCCGATCATCGGTGTGCCGAAGACCATCGACAACGACGTCGTCGGCACCGACATGACATTCGGTTTCAACACCGCCGTGCAGATCGCCACCGACGCGATCGACCGGCTCCACACCACGGCCGAGAGCCACGATCGCGTGATGGTCGTGGAGGTGATGGGGCGCCACAGCGGATGGATCGCCACCCATGCGGGCATCGCGGGCGGCGCAACGGCGATCCTCGTGCCCGAGCACCCGTTCGACATCGACGAGGTGTGCGCGCAGCTCCGCGCCCGCCACGAGCGAGGTCGCTATGCCTCGATCGTCGTCGTGGCCGAGGGGTCGGAGCCGGCGAAGGGTTCGATGGTCGGTCGCGACAAGGTGTACGACCAGTTCGGCCACGTCCGTCTCGGCGGCATTGCGGAGACCATCGCCCACGCGATCGAGGAGCGCACCGGCTTCGAGACGCGGATGGTGTTGCTCGGCCACATCCAACGCGGGGGCACCCCCACGGCGTTCGACCGTGTGCTGTCGACGCGCTACGGCGTCGCCGCGATCGATGCGGTGCACCTCCATGCGTGGGGTCACATGGTCGCGCTGCGCAACGATGAGATGCTGCCGATCCCCCTCAGCGAGACCGTGGGCAAGACCCGCCCGGTGGACATGCACCTGTACCACGAGGTCGCAGAAGTCTTCTTCGGCTGAGTCCTTTTCGGCAGAGTCCTTTCGGCAGACAGGGCTGGTCAGGGCTGCCTCGGCGTCGGGATCGCCGGGTACGGGGGTTGCGCCGAGAGGACCTTGCCGGGGTAGTCGTAGATCGTCAGCGCCGCGGCCTGCAACTCACCGTTGCCTGCCGGCCACCGCTGCTCCACACCGTCGACGAGGATCTTCACCGACTGCACCGTCTGGATCTCCACCGCGGTGAACACGATCTGCGCCAGACCGTCGACGAGGTCGCTCCCCGAGAGCTCGAGCATCTCCTTCGACACGTCGAGCCGGAGGGCGGTGCCCTGGATGCGCGAGGAGATCAACCGAAGTCCTCCGGGTAGCGCCGTTCTGAGCTGTTGCCCGATCTCGTCCGAGTTGGGGCCCGCCAGCAGCGCCTGCAGCACCGCCCCGGGCTGTTCGGGCACATCGCGTGCCACGGGCAGCAGGACCGTCGCCTGCCCGGCGCTGACGGGCCCGAGGAGGTAGATGCGTGCGGTCCCGCGGGCTTTGGATCCGCCGACGTCGGGGTTGGCGCCGAGGTTCACCTGTTGCGACGGCGGGATGTCGCGTGGGCTGCTGTCGTTGCTGATGCCGCATCCGGCAATGACGAGGCACATCGATGCCGCGGCCGCGATGACGTTTCGGCGGGTCATATCCCGACGTCCTCAGCGGCGAGCTCGAGCACGAATCGGGCGCCGGGCGTCCCGTCGACTCGATCCTCGACCCACACCCGCCCGCCGTGCATCCGCACGTGTTCGTCGACCAGCGACAGCCCGAGCCCCGCGCCGTCGCTGCTGCTGCGGCGGCCGGAGACCGCGCCGCGGGCGAAGCGCTCGAAGATCAGGTCGCGCTCCTCGGCCGGCACGCCGGCCCCGTGGTCCTCGACCGTGATCCAGATGTGCCCGAGAGGCTCGCCTTCGCCTTCGGGTTCGCTGACCGCGACCTCGGCGTCGCCGCCGCCGTGCAGGCGGGCGTTGTCGATCAGGTTGGCCACCACGCGAGCCAATCGACGGCGGTCGCCGCGGATCAGGACGCGTTCGCTGCGTTCGGACACCACGATCGGGGTCGTCGGCACGCTGCTGACTGCCACCGCCTGTCGCACGAACTCGGCCACCAGCAGGTCCTCGAGGTTGAGGCGGATCGCCCCGGCGTCGAAGCGGGAGATCTCGAGCAGATCCTCGACGAGTCCCTGGAAGCGGGTGACGTCCGCGACGAGGAGGTCGAGGGCCGCCTGGGCACGCTCGGGCATGTCGTCGCGGCGGGCCTGCATGACCTGCACGCTGGCTGCCAGGGTCATCAGCGGCGAGCGCAGTTCGTGGCTCACGTCGCTGGCGAACCGGGCGTCGCGCTCCACACGCGTCTGCAGAGCCGAAGCCATCTCGTTGAACGCGTTGGCGAGCAGCCGCAGGTCGGGGTCGTCGGTCGGTTCCAATCGGGTGTCGAGCCGGCCACCGGCGATCGCCTGCGCCGCTTGCGCGGCGTCGCCGAGTGGCCGCACCGCCCGGCTGGCGACGAGTGTTCCGAGCAGCGCGCCGGCCATGGTGGTGATGAACCCGGCGAACAGCAGGCTCAACAGGACGCTGTTGAGCGCGGAGGACGCGTCGTCAAGGGGGATGAACTCGTAGTAGCTCGCCTCACCGACCGGCAGCGGCACGCCGACGATCAGCATCGGCTGGCCCCCGACGCGGGCGATCAGACGCGCCGGCACGTCGTCGTCGTTGACCCTCGACTGCAAGGTCGTCGGAATGCTGTCGGGGCCGAACTGTGCCGCCGATGCGCTCCAGATGCCGTGGAAGAGCACGGCGAAACGAGTGACGCCCAAGCCCGTCAGCCGCGTGAGCGCGGTGGTCGCCGACGCGTTGTTGACCGTCAGCTCGTCCTGCACGACCTGCGCGTTGCGGTAGGTCTGCTCGATGCCGGCATGGTCGCGCTGGTTGACGACGCTGCTGCGCGTGAAGCTGTACGCAGCGGTGGCGAGGAACCCCGCGAGCAGGAGGGCGCCGAAGCCGAACATGAGGAAGATGCGCGTGCGCAATCCCAGGCGCCTCGGTTGCCAACTCCGGGCGCGCTCCGCCCACCGACCCCATCGGGTGGTCGGTGCCAGCGCGAGTTCGGACGTGGCGTCGCTCACGGCCTCAGGACTGCAAGCGGTAGCCGAGGCCCCGAACGGTCACGACGTGGCGTGGGTTGGCGGGATCCGTCTCGACCTTCGTGCGCAGCCGCCGGACGTGGACGTCCACCAACCGGCCGTCGCCGAAGTAGTCGTATCCCCACACCTTGTCCAGCAAGCTCTCGCGACTGAAGACTCGGCCAGGGTTCTGGGCGAGCTCGCACAGCAGGCGGAACTCGGTCTTTGTGAGGTGGAGCTCGGTGCCATTGCGCAGGACCTTGCCTTCGTCGGGCACGATCTCGAGGTCGCCGAAGACGAGCTTGGCGTGGCCCGCGGTGATCGGCCGGATGCGGCGCAGCAAGGCGCGGATCCGAGCCGACAGCTCCTTGGGGGCGAACGGTTTGGTGAGGTAGTCGTCCGCACCGGCTTCGAGCCCGGCGACGACGTCGTGGGTGTCGTTGCGGGCGGTCACCATCACGATCGGGACATCGCTGTGGCGGCGAAGCGTCCGGCACAGTTCGAACCCGTCGATGCCCGGCAGCATGATGTCGATGAGCACCACGTCGGGCGCGGCGAGATGGAACAGCTCGATCGCCTCTTCGCCGCTACCGGCTTCGTCCACCGTCCAGCCCTCGTCTTCGAGCGCCAACTTGACGGCGGTACGAATGCGCTCGTCGTCTTCAACGGAGAGGATGCGTGTACCCACGCCTCCCATGATGCCAGACGCGGCTCAGTTACCGAGCCCCTCGTCGATTCCGTTGATCAGTTCCCGCGCGGCGTCGAACAGCCTCGGGTTGCTGACGAGCACGGAACCCGGCCGCGCGGGGCCGTCGGCGATGCCTCCGGTCCGGCAACCTGCTTCGCGTGCGATCAGCTCCCCGGCAGCCATGTCCCATGGCCCCAGCCACTCTTCGAAGTACACGTCGAACCGTCCGGCGGCCACGTAGCACAGGTCGGGCGCCGCCGCACCGAGCCTGCGGATGTCGCGCACTCGCGGCAGCATCTCGGCGACACGCCGGGCCTGTGTGGCGCGCCGCTCGGGCAGGTAGCTGAACCCCGTGGCCACGAGGGCGTGCGCCAGGTCGTCGGTGGTGCTGCACCCGATGCGCTCGCCGTTCAACCATGCGCCCCGGCCGCGCACCGCGGTGAACATCTCG
>JAYVMH010000191.1:0-7139 GCA_043759015.1 Actinomycetota bacterium | reverse complement strand
AGGTCCAGCGCCGAACCGCGCCACACGAACTGATGCGCTCGGGCAGGACCCCAAGTCGCAAGCTGATCCCGGGCGCGGAACGCGCCAGCGATCGCCGGTTCTGGAGTGCCCTGAAGACGCCGGGTGGCCAGTGATACCGGGTGGTCGGTCGGTGAGGTCAGGGGATGACGGTGACGCCGTTGGCGAGTGCCGCATGGGCGGGTCGCTCGCCACGGGTGACGATGCCGCATCCTACGGGGCCGTAGACGTCGGCCCGGTTGCGCCTCAGTCATGTGACTGACTACAGTCAGTCGCGTGACTGATGCTGTTGGTCCGGTGTCCGTCGATGTCGTCGTGGCCGAGGTGATTCGACGTCCGATCGATGTCGTGGCGGGCTACGCGAGCGACCCGTCGAACGCTCCCGACTGGTACGCGAAGATCTCCGAAGTGGAGTGGAAGACGCCCCCACCGCTCCGGGTCGGCTCCCAGGTTGCGTTCGTTGCCCGGTTCCTTGGTCGCGAGTTGCGCTACACGTACCAGATCGTCGAGTACACCCCCGAGTCGTTGGTGATGCGTACTGCGGAAGGTCCGTTTCCGATGGAGACCAGGTACCGCTACGAGCCGACGCCCGACGGCTTCACTCGGATGACCTTGCGAAACCATGGCAATCCGAGCGGGTTCTCGCGGCTCGCGGCCCCGTTCATCCGCACCGCCATGCGTCGCGCCACCAGCAAGGACCTTAAGGTCCTCAAGCGGCTGCTCGAACGTGACCAGTCTCACGGTTGATGCCCTCCTCGACGCCGCGGAAGTCGAGTTCGCGAGTTCCGGCATCGAGACCGGATCGCTGCGCAAGATCATGCGGCAGGCAGGCGCCGACCCAGGCGCGGTCCACTATCACTTCGGAGGTCGTGACGCGCTCGCCGCGGCCGTGCTCGATCGCATTCTGGTCCCGCTCAACGCCCGTCGACTGGACCTGCTCGGCGAGGCGTTGGTGTGCGACCGGCCCACGCTGTGCGAACTTGTCGAAGCCCTGATCCGTCCCGACGTCGAAGCCGCGCACGCCCTCCACGCTCAATCGTCGGGACGCGCGCGGCTGATCGGTGCGATCTACGCGCACCCAGGGGACTTCGTCGCCGCGACGGTCGCCGCTCACTTCGCGCCCGTCGCCGACGCGTTTCGCCCTCACCTCGAAGCAGCCCTTCCCCACATCGCCTTCAGTGACATCGCCTGGCGCATACGATGGTGCGTGTTCGGCACCCTGGGCGCCCTCCTCACCGACGAATCAGCCCCCTTTCAGCGACCCGCCCACGACCTCACCCACGAACTCGTACGCACGCTGGCCGCCGCCATGAGCGCCTAACGCCACCGCCGATCTCCGCACTCTCGGCGGCAGTCGGCCGCGACACTTCGCCGGGAGTCGGGCGCCGTCGACGCGTGGGTGAGTGGGGTGATATCGGACGCTGATTGAAGTCGTGACGGGCGGGCTATCGGTCCGAGACGGCACTCACAGGTGGTGGACTCGTTGGGGGTGGAAGTCGCCGTGGCGAAGGGTCATGAGTAGTCGGCCCAGATGGTGCGGCTCGTGCCGTCGACGGTAATGGTCCCGCCGTAGGGGACGATCCACTGGGGTCGGGTGTGTCCGAACGGGGGCCCGACGCAGACCACCGCATCGGGGTTGTAGCGGCCGATCAGGTCGAGTGCGGTGTTGCATTGCTCGACGCGGTACGCCGAGCGTTGCGACGGTGTGAGCGGGCGTTCGTGATCCGAGGCTGGGGGTCGGGCCACCACGACTGCGTCGACAATGCCGAGGACAATCGCGCTCGCCCAGCGAGCGGAGGATGCAGGCGAACTCCCGAGCCGGAATGAGTTCCTCGCTCGTTTCGAACAGAAGCACGCCGCCGGCCAGGACCGACGGGTCCATCGGGAACCGACCAGCGGTGAGGATCCACTGGAGCACCTCGGCACAGCCACCCCAGGTGGGTCCCGTGACCGACCGTTCGGGGCCGGCCCAAACCCAAGGTCCGGTTGCTTCGCGCTCGCGGTACTGGACGAGCGCCGCCGGGTCGTCCCATCGCTTACCGACGTCCTCCGATTCGCCGGGATCGGTGATCTCGATGCGTTCACCGGTGAGGAGCGCGGCTCGCAGCGATGTCGCGTGGCACGGATCAACCGCTGGCCCCGGACCGAGGTGGAGCTGGCTGGAACCACCGTAGAAGCCGGCCACTCCGTGACACCACAGCCAGTTGACCAGGTTGGTGTTGTCGCTGTACCCGAGGAACGGCTTGGGATCGGCTCGAGGCAACGCCGGGTCGAGATGAGGGATGACGGTGATCTGGTCGTCCCCACCGATCACGGCGACAACGGCACGGATGTCAGGGTCAGCGAACGCCTCGTTTAGATCGTTGGCTCGTTGCTGCGGGGTCGAGGTGCGCCTGGTGGTCGGGAACTCGACTGGGACGAGGCCCGTGATCTCGGTGAGGCGGCGCATCGCCTGCTCGTGAACCGCGGGATAGAACTCGGACGCAGCCCACGACGGGGACACGACCGCGACACAGTCGCCGACCCGCGCCTTGGAAGGACGCACGAGATCCATGGATACCGACCGATTCAAGCACGATGGAGTCGCTGCGGTCACCAGGTTTCGGGCAAGTGAACAGTCGAGTTGCCGCACGACCCGCCCAGTCCGGCGGCGACGGGCGTCGGTCCAGCGCTCGAGTCGTTCGACTTCGTGACGGACGTGCTCCATGCCCTCGACGTCGCCGGGATCGGGGTCGAGTCCGCCTTGGCGGAGTTCGGCGGCGGTTCGAGAACAACCTCACTAACGGTGACCCGGACGACATGGCCGACCGTCACCTCCTGCACAAGCTCATCGTCAAGCAACTGGCACGCCGGCACGGGCGCACCGCGTCGTTCATGGCGTTCCCGTCGACAACGGACTACGGCAACTCCTGCCACATCCATGCCAGCCTGACCCTGCCGGCTGGCGGCCTGCTCGACGAGGGATCCTTCGCATCGTTCGTTGCCGGTCAACTCGACCTGGCCTCTGACTTGCAGTTGTTGCTCTCCCTTACCCGAACAGCTACCGCCGGTACCGCCCGTCACGGATGGCACCGATCCGGCTCGTCGCCGGCCACGACAACCGCACCGCCGCTTGCCGCATCATCGACAGCCCCACCAGGCGGCGTGTAGAGAACCGGCTACCCGGGGCGGATGCGAACCCCTACCTCGCGCTGGCCGCGATCGCCGCGATGGCCCGCCACGGCATCTCTCACGCGCTACCTGCGCCCACCATGCACGACAAGTTCGTGCCGGTCGCACTCGACGCACCGGCAGCACTCGACGCACCGGCAGCACCCGACACCTACACAGCCGCCATCGCCAACCTCCAGACCAGTGACCGGGCGCGCGAGCTCCTCGGCAGCGAGACGGTGCACCAGCTCCTCTCCCTCGAAGAACACGAAGCCGCGATTGCGTCCGACCACGGCCGATGGTCGACCGACACGGTCTCGTCCTGGGAGCACGCCCAGTACCTGACCCGAGCATGGCCTCGCACCCGGCCCATCCCGGCGAACGGCGCCCGCCGCGGTAAGGAGCACGCCACCGACCGGCGACACCACGCATCTCGCTGTCCGAGAGCCCCATAGCCCAAGAGTGAGCCGGTCAAGGGCCCCGCCCCAGTTCGGCCGGAAGTCGAGTGCTCGTCCGATGCCGCGGCCGTGAACGTTATGTTCGTGACAATCGAGCGCGGCGAGGCCGAGCCGCGCTCGTGGCTGGCGGGGAAGCGATCACCAGCTCCGCACGGCTACCTGTCTTTCTTCGATCAGGATTCGGGTGGGTAGCGCGTGGCGCGGGTGCCGGGGGGATTCGACACTCCTGGGATGCGGTCGGGGTTGGCGACGCACACCTCGCCTTCGAGGCCATCGGGATCGCGAAAGAAGATGCTGAGCATGGCTCCGAAGTCGGTGACGAAGTCGTCGGCAGCGCCTCGTGATCGCAGGCGGGACCGGATCTCCTCGAACGCTTCGAGCGACGCTGCCTGGAGGGCGAAGTGGTCGAGCCGGCCACGTCCGAACATGGGTGTCTGCGTTTCGGCCTGGGTGTTGCCCTCGATCTGGAAGACGTTGAGCTCTGCGTACGGGCCGAGTTTGATGATCGAGAGCCGGGGGCCGCTGCCATCGGGGAACTCACTGCCGTCGGTGAGGATCTCGGCGTCGAACACGTCGAGGTAGAAGGCGTGGAGGCGCTCGGTGTCGTTGGTGAGGGTTGCGACGTGGTTGATGCCGATCGTGAGCACGGCGGGTCCTTCGTGCGTCTTCAGTGGTGATGGCTAGCTGCAGGGCCTGGTCGGCTCGGCGTTCGAACGGACACAGCGTGTCATGTCGAGCCGGCGGTTGTGGGTGAGCGGGAACAAACGCAGCTCGTCGTGGCGGATCATCGGTCGGCGCGGCGCCTCGATCGGTCGGCGTAACCGAAAAGGATGGCCCAGTGTGCGATCGACGGGAAGCACAATGACAGCTGTGGAGCCATTCCCCGTGCCGCACCAGCTCGCTGACGCCGTTCGGCTGGACGGTGATGAGCGACGTGGGCTGTGGCTGGGGTCTCTCGCCGCGATCGTCACACAACTCGAGCGCGAGTGGTCCCTCGAGGTGGAGGCACCGTTTCAGCCTGGCGGGCAGACCGCATGGGTCGCGCCGGCCCGTCGCCACGACAGAGCCGACTTGGTGCTGAAGCTCGCCTGGCGGCATCCCGAGGCCGAACACGAACCCGACGGGCTCGACGTATGGGCCGGCGACGGCGCGATCAGGTTGCACACCACTGCGGTGCTCGGCGACACGATCGCCCTGCTCATCGAGCGGTGCGTGCCGGGCACCGCGCTCGCCTCGAGACCCGAGCGCGAGCAGGACATCGTCATCGCGTCACTCTTGCAGCGGCTGTGGCGCAACCCGCCCGAAGGGCATCGGTTCCGGCCGTTGCAGCACATGTGCGACGCCTGGGCCGACGAGTTCGAACAGACAACCGCGCAACGGCCCATCGATCTCGACCCCGGCCTGGCCCGCGACGCCATGGCACTGCTACGGACCCTGCCCGCCACCACCAATCGGCACGTGCTGTTGTGCACCGACCTTCACGCCGGCAACGTGCTCGCCTCCGAACGCGAACCGTGGCTCATGATCGACCCCAAACCGTACCTCGGTGACCCCCACTACGACGTGCTCCAACACCTGCTGAACTGCGACGAACGCCTCCACGATGACCCACACGGCCTGGCCCGACGAATGGCTGATCTCGCGGGCCTCGACGCTGACCGCGTGCTCTCGTGGCTGTTCGCCCGATGCGTCCAAGAATCCCCCAGCTCGCCCGCACCCCTGACCGACATCGCACGCCGCATCGCACCCACCTGACGGCCACTGACCGCACCCAACCAGGGCAGTCGGGCGGGGCGGATGTGGAGGGGGTGGAGCGATACCGGGCACCGGTTCAGCCTGGCTGCTGGCGTGGGTGGTCGTCTGTGGCCGGTCGACGGTTGGCGGGTGTCGCCCCTGCGTGCGGGGTGGTGGTTAGCCTTTGGGGGTGGTTGCGTTGACGATGGTGAAGGGGGTGCCCGATGTCGACACCAGCGACGCCAATCGAGCTGGACCGGGCCTTCGATGATCCGCTTGCGGTACGCCGGCTCGTGGAAGGCAACGGCCCGTACCCGTCGATCGCCAGCTACCTGCCACCCTCGGCGACGCTCCCCCCAGCCGGCCGACCCGGCGCGGCAAGCGGGCCATTGCCTTGGTTCCGGGCCAACTGGGCGGTCAACGGCCGTACCGACATCGCTGGGGTCGACGCGATCCTCAACAACCCTCGCTTCATCCACGCCGCCACCCAGCTGTTCGATGGTGCGGCGGTGAGACCGACAACGGTCGTGGTCAACGTCAACGCCCCGATGGGACCTGGCGCCACGCACGTCGACATCGCCTCGTTCCGGGGCGCCAACCGGGACCGTTACCCGATCACACTGCTCCAGGCGATGGGAACGTCGGGTCTGTTCGAGCGATGGAGAATCGTCGAGGCTGGCGCCGTGACGTGGTTCTACGAAGGGCAAGGAGGTGCCTACGACTACTGGCCAGAAGGGCTCGCTGGCCCGATGCGCAGTCGTCGCCCACCGTTCGACAACGTGGCCCTGGTGGCCGACAACGACCGGATGTATCACCGGATCGGCTGGATCGGTGACCCCGACGCAGCGACCCCTCCACTGACCTCGGCGGCCGTGATCGGCCACGACGACAGCGGTCACTGGACGATCAGCGACTCGGGACACGCGGTGCGGAACTATACGGATGTACAGGTCCGGATCTCGATCCTGTGGAAGGCCCAGGTCGAGACCGGACCCGTCGAACCGCCACTCACCCCCGACGAGATCGTGGACGTGTTCGTCCGCGACCTGGCCGCCCAACACGTCGACGCTCACCAACCAACGGACCCGGCGACCGACAACGCCTGGCTCGATCTGGTGCACCACGTCTACTACCCCACGGTCCCGAACGACTGACACCCATCCGACCTGCACCCCGGGTACCACCGATCACGGCGCGATCGGGTTGCTGGCGGCTTCGACGACCTCCTTCACGACGACGTCATCCTTCACGACGACGTCATCGCCGGACTCAAGGTGTCCAGAGGCGCGCCAGCCACCGTCGAAAGCGCCGTCCACTACCTCGGGCAGCCGTCCCAGTACGGCGTCGGCCGTGGCAGCCAACTCTCGGTACTCGTCGTCTTCGACCACGGCCGCAAGGAGGCGCCGCCTGGAATCATCGACAACTACATCGACCGGCTCAAGCCCAGCTTGCACGGCCTCGCCGACCCGCGCTACCCCTCGCTGGTGGGGTGCTCATCGTCAACACCAACCTGCCCATCCCCAGCGCGTGGTCCCGTCGCCCCATTCAAGGCGAGCGGTTGGCCTCCGGCGAGGAGCCCGATAGGCACGGTGGGCCGGTTGCATAGCTGCGAGAACGGAGCCACGCTCGTTAACGTGAGCGCCGTATCCCGGGAGCGAACCGCCGGGGCGCGCTGCACTTCGGCCCGAGTAGGTGCGCACGAGATCGCCGGACGATCCGCACGCCTCGACCGCAGACGGTGCGCGCGGTTTGTTCATCGATCGCGTGTGGGCGTCGCGC
>JAYVMH010000190.1:0-3299 GCA_043759015.1 Actinomycetota bacterium | reverse complement strand
GGCTGAGTGGCCCCGGCCGGCTGGCCTGCACGAGATCGAGCGGCTGCACCCCTTACGGTTACCGTCATGCGTACCCGTCCCTTCCTCGTCGCGTTCGTGCCGATCCTCGTAGTCAGCGCGGGGTGCTCCACCGGGACCCCGTCGGTGAAGCCGCTGGTGACGACGACCATTCAACGGTCCGTGCCGCGACCACCCACGACCACCGTCCCCCTGGCCGGTGCCGCTTCTTCCGCGACCAGCATCGCGAGCGTGACGGCGCCCAGCGTGCCGGCCACGGATCCATCGGTCGGGTCACCTGCCCCCGACGTCTTGCCCGTGCAGATCACGTCCGCCACGACCATTGCCGGCCGGACCGTGACGAACCCATCGGCCAACGTGCATCTCGGTGACAGTGGTGCGGCCGTCTCCCAGATCCAGAAGACACTCGTGGCGCATGGCTATCAACTCCCCGTCACCGGCCACTTCGGGTCGATCACGGAGACCGACGTGAAGGCGTTCCAGACCAAGAGCCATCTCACGCCGGATGGGATCGTCGGCCCCGAGACGTGGGCGAAACTGTCCTCGGCCACGAAGACCACGACGGCAACGACGCGCAAGCCCATCTCACGGGTGACACCGACCACGGCCGTGAAGACGACCACGACCACCCACCACTGAACGGCACACCACGGTGGCCGGTTCAACGGCGCGACCTACCGCTTCGGCTACTCCATGGTGCGCGAGGAATACCAGACCAACAGGGTCGCCGGCCCCCTGGTGTTCATGACAGTCAGTCCACTCGCCGGCAGCCAGACCATCATCGGTCACGCATCGTGTCCGAGGTGTTCCTCGGCCTCCTGCACAACGACCCCAACTCGATCCTCGACCGCGCGGGATTCCATCCCGTCCCACGGTCGGGTAGAGGTGCACCTTCGCCGACATCGTCCGCAAGCGCACCGGCCTCGACACCACACCGCTCAGCTGACCCCCGCAGCGACAACAGCAGCCCACGGAGCTCCCCGGGTGCCAGCCGTGGAGCCTCGAACCCGCTCGACCACGCCTCGGGTGTGGCGCGACGCGCGCCCGCTGGCCGCCGCCAGCCCTACGCTCCCGTTCATGACCGAGCACAGCTTCGAGTCCCTCCGGAACCGTCTGGTTGCCCTCGCGCAACGAACAGCGGTACTTCCACCCGACGTCCCCGTCGTTCTCCACCGCGATGACCTCCTTGACCTTCTCGACGCCGTGGAACGACTCGGGCGAGCGATGACCACCCTCGACCAGCGGGGTCGTCTGCGCTGACTCGCCCGTAGAACGGTCGGCACCTATCGCTGTGCTGTGTGGCGGCCCCGTTCGACGCCAACGAGCGAACGAGCGACGGTGGGACGCTCCCCGTTACGAACGTGCGAAGGCTCTGTCGAGTCTGCCGTGGCCGCGAACGAGCGATTTCGGATCTGCGTGTCGCTCCACGCGTGTTGGATCCACCTCCGTTCTGTCGGTGTCGAGCCTGGTCACGCGGTAGCACGCTCCCGCTGTTCGAACCCTCCGCACGCGTAGCCAGCAGCGACCGATCCAGATGGCGGTCACCGCAGGCCCTGCGGAAGCGTGACCATGTATCTGCCTGGGACGGCGTCGCATCCCATCGCAGTGAGCTGTCCTCGATGAAGGAGTGCGTGATGCCAGATGCCCCCGAATTCACCGCCGTGGTGCCGAACCGGTCTGATGCCGTGCGCGTCGTGCCCTTGGCGACGATCCGTGACACAGGCGTGTTCCACGACAAGGACCTCGCCGCGGCAACGCCCCCACCCCAGTTGACGTACCGGGGCGGGCCGGTGCTCGGCACCGTCGAGGTCGTCACCATGTTCTGGGGCAAGGCGTGGAGCCTGCCTGCCAACCAGGGCCTGCCGGCGAAGTTGAACGCGTTCTTCGACGCCATCCTCACCAGCGCGCTCATCGACCAACTGGCCGAGTACGACACGCCAACCACCGCGATCGGTCACGGCCAACGAACGGCCACAGCGACGGTCACCAGCCCGAACGTCCGACTGAACGTCACCGACGCCGCCATCCAGCACTTCCTGCAAAACCAGATCAGCATCGCGGCCGTCCCGGCTCCGAGCGCGAACACGCTGTACTTCATCTACCTGCCGCCCGGTGTCTCGGTCACGCAGGGCGGCGGTCGGTCATGCCAGGTGTTCTGCGGCTACCACAGTGACATCAACGCGACCGTGTTCTACGCCGTCATGCCTTACCCCACCTGCCAGGGATGCACCGGCAGCCTTGCCGCCCTCGATGCGCTCACATCCACGAGCTCCCATGAGCTGTGCGAAGCGATCACCGACCCGATCCCGGGCCGAGGATGGTACGACGACACCCACGGTGAGATCGGCGACATCTGCGCCTGGAGGACCAAGACCGTCGCGGGCTACACCGTGCAGCTCGAATGGTCGAACAGGGCCAACAGCTGTGTCTGAGCGCCACGCGGCGCCCAGCGGCAACGGTCAGCGCCTGGTCGTGTTCGTGCAGGAGAACAAGACCGTCGACTTCATGTTCCCGTCCCTCGCGGCGTGGGGCGCCGATGTCGTTCCCAACGGTCCCCTGTTGTCGGTGGCGCCACCGTTCGATCAACCCCACGACCGTGACGCCTGGGTCCACTACCGCATGGGTGACTACCCCGCCCAACGCCTCTCGATCGACGACACCATCGTCGTGCCCTACTACTCGTGGCTGGCCAAGACCTACACCTTCTGCGATCACCACACCGGTGCCGGCAGCAACTCGACCAGTGGGCATCTCCTCACCTTCACCGGGCAGACCCCGACCTT
The DNA here is from genome assembly GCA_043759015.1 of Actinomycetota bacterium. Classification (GTDB taxonomy): domain Bacteria; phylum Actinomycetota; class Acidimicrobiia; order Acidimicrobiales; family Ilumatobacteraceae; genus UBA668. The sequence continues at coordinate 498 of JAYVMH010000190.1, read as the reverse complement.
CAGGAATCCGTCCTTCACGGGACCGCACCCCACCTGGGACCTGCCCACCGTCTTCGCGCTCGCCGAACGCGCCGGTGTCAGCTGGGGCGCGTTCGTGGATCACGGCCGGTACCCGACCAAGCTCATCACCGAACTCGGAAACGGGCCACTCGCGGCGCACGTCCACGGCCCCGGCGAGTTCCTCCGCCTCGCGACCACCGGCCAGCTCCCCCAGCTCTGCTACGTCTGGAGTCCCGGCGGCTCCGACGAACATCCACCAACCCGGCCCCCGGTCGACCCGAACTACCTCACGAACGGCCAACACCTCATCTGGCAACAAGTCGACGCCGTCCTCGCATCCGGGCAATGGGCGACCACCACCTTCATCCTCACGTGGGACGACTGGGGCGGCTACGCCGACCACGTCATCACCCCCGACATCGAGACCCTGCCCGACGCCCTCCACCCCAACGGCTTCCAGGCCATCAGCGGGTCCCGTGTACCGCTCCTCATGTTCGG
>JAYVMH010000189.1:0-16403 GCA_043759015.1 Actinomycetota bacterium | reverse complement strand
TCAACCTCGGCAACAACCGTGAGGTCACCATTCGCGAGACCGTCGAACTGATCGCCACCATGGTCGGTTACGACGGCGAGCTGGTGTGGGACCCCACCAAGCCCGACGGCCAACCTCGTCGAAGGGTCGACGCCGGCCGCGCCGAAGCGCTGTTCGGCTGGCGGGCGACGATGGCGTTCGAGGAAGGCCTCCGCAACACCATCGACTGGTACCTCGCCAACCGCGCCGAAGCCGAGCGACAACCGTCAGGGTAGTGTGAGCAGATGCGCACACAGTTGCCGCCGGAGGGGCTTGCCCGGGACGACCGGTTCCATCGGATCACCACGGCCGAACGGTTCGCGGACACGCGGCCGAACGACGCGGCGGAACAGCGGCGCATCGACCCCGCCTCCGACGAGGTGGCCGACCGCGCCCGCCGGCAGATGCACGGCATCTTCGTCGGCGAGATCCAGGCACTCGAAGGGTCGGGGCGGACGGCGTTCGACTACACCACCGAGGAAACACCGTTCGCGTTGAAGCTGGACATGGCCCGCCAATGCTGGGACGAAGCGCGCCACGTGGAGATCAGCCTGTTGCTCGGCGATCACATGGGCATCGACGTCGGCGAGTTCAGCGAATCCGTCACCTTGTTCGAGGCAGCGTGCCACCCCGATCCCGTCTTCCGCCTCGCGGGCGTCAACCGCGCGCTCGAGGGACTCGCCATCGACGTGTTCACCACGATGCGCAACTTTGCGATCGAGATGAACGACCCGGTGCTCGAGTTCTGCGAGGACTGGATGCTCGCCGACGAAGTGACCCACGTGAAGATGGGCAGCAACTGGCTGCGCGAGCTGACGAAGGACGACAAGGATCGCCAGGCGCGAGCGCTCGACTTCCAACGCACCGTCGACGGTCTGTTCAACTTCCGCGGCGCGCGTGGCGAGACCCGCGAAGCGTCCATCCAACTCGCCCGCAAGTTCCGCGAGATGGCAGGCTTCGACACGTCCGAGATCGACGAGATCGCGCGCATGGCCGACGAGCAACGCGCGCAGTACATGTCCGCGTACTGATCGCCCGGTGGCGCGATGGCCCACCCGATCTGGCCCTTGTTCGACCTGGTGGTGACGACACCGCGCCTCGAGCTGCGCGTGATCGACGACGAGTTCGGCACCGAGCTCGCGCTCCTCGCCGCGAACGGGATCCACGATCCGGGGTTCATGCCGTTCGCGTTCCCGTGGACCGACGTCGCATCCCCCGAGCTCGAACGGAACACGATGCGGTTCTACTGGCGAACCCGCGCCGAGATCACACCGGCGTCGTGGATGCTGAACTTCGCTGTGATCGTGGACGGAGCGCCAGTCGGCAGCACCGGACTGATCACCACCGACTTCGCGATCACAAGGGTCTTCGAGACGGGTTCATGGCTCGGCCGCGAACATCAGGGTCACAGCATCGGCAAGGAGATGCGGCTGGCCACGCTGCAGCTCGGCTTTCTCGGCTTTGGAGGCCGGTTCGCAACCACGTCAGCGTTCGACGACAACGGCCCATCGCTCGGGGTCACGCACCGCCTCGGTTACACGCCCATCGGCCATCGTCGACGCGCACGCCGCGGCGAGCCGGCGACGACGTTGGACTTCGAGATGTCGCGGGCGCATTGGCAGACCCACCTCCGACGCGACGACATCGTGCTGTCGGGCGTGGAGGAGTGCCTCCCTCTGCTCGGCCTCGCCGAACCCCCAGCCGTTCAGTAGTCGAGCCGTTCAGTAGTCGAGCCGTTCAGTAGAAGGGCAGGTACTCGCGCAGCTCCCACGCGGTGACCTCGTCGAGGTCCCAGCCGTGACCGGTCGCCTCCCAACGCGCCCACTCCTCGCGTCGGATGGCGAGGAACGCGCGGGTGAGATCGGTGCCCATCGCCTCGCACAGCACGGTGTCGGCCTCGTACGCGCACAGTGCTTCGCCGAGCGTGTGCGGCGTGTGCCGAGCGGTGTTCGGGGTCTCGTCGCTGCCGATCTGCGGTGCGCCGCAGTCGAGGCCGTCGACCACACCGAGCAGCGCCGCGTTCAGCATCACTGCCGCGGCGAGATACGGGTTCGAGCTGCCACAGGGCATGCGATTCTCGATGCGGGTGGACGCGCCCCGCTCGTACGGGATGCGGTAGGTGCTGCACCGGTTGTCGAGGCCCCAGTTGGCCCAGTAGCCGGCGATGATCCCAGGGATGAGCCGACGGTAGCTGTTCACCGTCGGCGCCGACATGGCGGCGATGGCCTCGTGATGCGAGATCAAGCCGCCGAGGCACTGGCGCGCCAGGGACGACACGCCGTGCTCCACGCCGGGTTCGTCGAACGCGTTCGGTCCGCCGCCAACGGGCGACAGCGAGAAGTTGATGTGCATGCCGCTACCGACCATCTGCGGATGGGGCCGGCCCATGTACGTGACCCAGTAGCCCTTGCGCGCCGCGAGCTCGCGGGTGAGCTCCTTGCAGATGAACGCACGGTCGGCCGCGTCCATCGCAGGCCCGTACTTCATGTTGACCTCGAGCTGGCCGGGGCTGAACTCGCCCATGACCCCCTCCAGGTCCAGTTCGCTGGCCTCGACCGCGTCGAAGATGTCGAACATCAGGCCCGTGTTGTCGCCTCCCATGCCCACGCCGTACACGCGATGGGCAGGGATGCGCAGCGGTGAGTACCCGCCCACCGCCGTGTCGTCGGCCTGCATCACGTAGAACTCCATCTCGAAGCCGAGCATGGGCTCGTAGCCCAGCGACCGCCACGCGTGCACGGCCCTCCCGAGCGCGGCCCGCGGCGCGATCGCGAGTGGGGCGCCGTTGAACTCGAGGTCGGCGATCACGACGTCGGTGCCGATCTCCCAGCCCGGACGGCGGGTCTCGGCGAGCGGCACGGTGGAGAGGTCGGGGAAGCCCACGTCGGCGGCGTAGCCGTCGATCGGCAGGATCTCCCCGCCGATCGTCATCGTCAGCGTGGTGACGGCGTGGTGCCCGTGTTCGCCAACCCTGCGCTCGGGCACGTACCTTCCGTGCGACAGACCGTTCAGATCGCACCACATCACCCGGACACGCGAGTTCCCCATGAGCTGGGGACGTTAGCAAAGGCCAAAGGCGGTTCGAAGTGGTCGTTTCACCACTAGACGTGACCAAATATGACGAAAACTTGACCAAACCTTTCCAAGTGTTGCGACGTGTCCTGGCTAGCACACTCATCGGGGGATCGAATGAACCGGGTCAAGGTACGCACTCTGCTCGCCTTCCTGACTGCCGCTGCTGCCCTGGCGGTCGGGATGGCGCAGACGGCTGACGCCAAGCCTCCCGCGCCCGCCCCGGTGAACTGTGTCCAAGCTGGTGGCTGCACAGAGCTCGCCGATCACGGGCTCTGACACCTGCGCCCTGCGTCCTCGCCCCTACGTGGCGTCGGGCCGTTCAGCTCCGAGAACGGCCTCAGGCTACGTACGGGCGGGGAACCACATCTCGATGTTGCCGGTGCCTGCAGCGTTCTCGTAGTCGCTGAGTGCCACGCCCGGCCACGTCCAGTCCGGGCCGCCGAGGGCGCTCGCCATCACCACGTAGTGGGCGAATCGGGCCTCGGGCGAGAACTGGCGGAACTCGGGATACTCGGCGAGCACGGTGGCGTGGTCGCCGCGGGTGAGCAGCTCCAGCACTCTGGCGTCGGCGGCGCGGTGCGCGGGGGTGACGACGTTGGCGGGGTCGGCGCTCTCGTGGTTGCGCAGCTCGCGCAGCGGCCAGAACCGATGCGACAGCGCCCCACTCGCCAGAAGCACCACCCGCCGGTCGGAGCGCCGGATCGCCTCGGCGAGCACCTGCCCGAAGATCACCATGTCGTCGAAGTCGGCAGTCTGGCACACACTGGCCGACACCCACCGCTCGTCGCCCTGCAGGAGTGGTGTGAGGTACACGGTCGCGTACTTGATCGGCAGGCACGGGTCGTCGGAGGCGTGCACCCATGTGTCCGTCCGCTCGGCGGCGACCTCGGCGACGAGGCGGGCCAGTGCAGGGTCGCCGGGCAGGTCGTACGGCATCTGCGGATTGCCGCGCGGCAGCTCCTCGGAGGTGAATCGACCGCTGCGGCGCTCGTGCGCGCTGATCACCCACTCGAAGGTGGTGAACCAGTGCGAGTCGAGCACCACGATGGTGTCGGGCTGCAGCGGGTCCAGGTGCTCGCTGCGGATCCGCCGCAAACCCTCGCGAAGCGTGATGTCCTTGCCGCCGTTGATCTCCAGCCGCACGGCTTCGGGCAGCACGATCGGCGGCACGTGCGACACCAGTGCTGCTCCCACGATCTCACCCATGAGGGAAAGAACCTAGCGCACCCCGCCGAGCATGCCGACCGTCTCGGCAACGGCCTCGCGATGGTGGCGCAGCAGAGGAATGCCGGCGTGGCGGAGCACGGCGTTGTCGAGCACGCTGTTCGCCGGCCGCGGCGCACGCCGCGGCGGTTGCAGGTCCAGCGTGGCGATCGGGCGCACGATGCCCGGGTCGCGACCGGAGGCGGCGACCACCGCACACGCGAAGTCGAACCACGAGCAGGCGCCCTGGTTGGTGGCGTGCACCACACCCGACACGCGGTCGAGCGCGAGTCGTCGCAGAACTGGGCCGAGGTCCTGGGTGAACGTCGGGTGACCCACCTGATCGTCGACGAACGACAGCTCGGTGCGTTCGGCGGCGAGCCGGAGGATGGTCTTCACCATGTTGTTGCCGTGCACCCCGCAGACCCACGACGTACGGGCAACGGTGGCGTGCGGGCCCAGCGCGAGGGCCTCGTGCTCGCCCATCAACTTCGACCAGCCATAGACGCTCCGCGGGGATGTGGCGTCGTGCTCGTGGTACGGGCGATCCAGCTCGCCGTCGAACACGTAGTCGGTGCTGACCTGCACGAGGTGCGCTCCCGCGCGATCGCAGGCCTCGACGAGCCACCGGACAGACGTGCCGTTGACGAGCAACGCGCGATCGGGGTCGGCCTCGCACGCGTCGACCGCCGTCCATGCGGCGCAGTTGATCACGACATCCGGACGCAGCGACGTGACGGCGCCGAGCACGGCGGCGCGATCGGTGACGTCGAGCTGCGTTCGGTCCGCGGCGAACACGTCGTCGCCGGCGATCGTGCACGCCGCCACGGTATCCGTGCCGAGCTGTCCGGCGGCGCCGACGACGAGGACGCGCATCAGAGAGCGGCCTTCGCCTTCAGCGGCTCCCACCACCAGCGGTTGTCGCGGTACCAGTTGACGGTTTCGCGCAGCGACTCGTCGAAGCTGCGCTGCATCTTCCAACCGAGCGCGCTGACCTTGCTGATGTCCACCGAGTAGCGCCGATCGTGCCCAAGGCGATCGGCGACCGGCTCGATGGCCGTTTCGTCGCGACCCGTCAGCTCGAGCAGGGCGTAGGTGAGCTCGCGGTTGGTCATCTCCTGGTGGGCGCCGATGTTGTACACCTCACCGACGACGCCGTCCGTGAGCACGAGGTGCGCAGCGCGGTTGTGGTCCTCCACGTGGATCCAGTCGCGCACGTTGCCGCCGTCGCCGTACAACGGCACTGATTTGCCGTCGAGCAGGTTCGTCGTGAAGAGCGGGATGACCTTCTCCGGAAACTGGTACGGGCCGAAGTTGTTGCTGCACCGGGTGACGACCACGGGGAGCCCGTGGGTGGTGACGTAGCTGAGCGCGAGGAGGTCGCTGCCGGCCTTGGCCGCCGAGTACGGCGAGCGTGGCGTGAGGATGTCGGTCTCGGTGAACGAGCCGATGTCGATCGTGCCGTACACCTCGTCGGTGCTGATGTGGAGGAACTTTCCGACGCCCACCTGGCGGGCGACGTCGCAGAGCACGTTGGTGCCGAAGACGTTCGTGTGAACGAACGCGTACGGGTCCTTGATCGATCGATCCACGTGGCTCTCGGCAGCGAAGTGGACGACCGCATCGTGCCCGTCCATCGCCGACAGCACCGCGTCGCGGTCGCAGATGTCGGCATGCACGAAGGTGCAGCGCCGGTCGTCGAGGACGTCGCGGATGCTCGCCAGGTTTCCCGCGTACGTGAGCGCGTCGAAGATCGTGACCTCGTGGTCGCTGTTGGACAGCACCCATCGCGCGTAGTTGGAGCCGATGAATCCGGCGGCTCCCGTGACGAACAACTTCATGTCAGGTCCTCATCGGCCAGTAGGGGCGGCGACTCACGGGAAGGTCGGCTCGCATCGGGTTCTGCTGGTCGCGGACCGACAGGATCGGGTCGGTGATCGCCCAGTCGGCGGCGATCGCCGGGTCGCTCCACGACACGCCGAGCTCGTCGGCCGGGTTGTAGTAACCGTCCACCAGATACGTCATCACGGCGTCGGTGATTGCCGCGAAGCCGTGGGCGATACCGGGCGGGATGTAGACGCCGAGATGGTTCTCGCCGGAGATGTCGAAGCACTCGGTGGCGCCATCGGTGGGCCCACCTTCGCGCAGGTCGTGCAGCACGACACGGATCGTTCCCACGGGGCAGTACCAGTAGTCGGCCTGATGGAGGTGGTAGTGCAATCCGACGAGGGCGCCCGCCTGCTTGTTGGAGCGATTGCCCTGCAGCATCTCGCGAGCGTTCGGGAACCACTCGCGGCGATAGGTCTCGATGAACAGACCGCGTTGGTCGCCGTGAAGGGTGGGCTGGACCACGTGGACACCGGTGATGAGGGAGCTCTCCCGAACGTTGGACATCGGGCACCAGTATGGCGGGTCGGGTCAGGCGGCGGGGGGAGGTGGCGGTCCGTCGCCACGGAAATACTCGAGAACGGCATCGGACGCGGGGGTCAACAGGAGGACGGCGTTACCGTCGATCGTCTTGGGGGTGACCGGGAGGGCGTAGGACACCAGGCCGCCGGCGACGGCGCTCCTCAGCGAGGCGGCGGCGTCGATCGGGTCGAGATCGGTGTCGATCTTGAGCGCGGCGCCGATGGAGGCGATCAACTCGCCGGCGCGGTACGGGTCCGTCTTCAACTCCGCCACGGCGGCCTGGAGGCAGCGGTTGACGAAGTCGCGCTGCCGGCGAGCACGGCCGAAGTCGCTCGTCAGGTCCTCGTGCCACTTGCCGTTCTTGAACTCCTCGAAGTGGCGACTGCGGGCATAGGCGAGGCCCATCTTGCCCTGCAGGATGTGGCACCCGGGGACCGATATGTCGAGGCCGGTGTTCAGGTCGCGGGTCGGGTAGTCGAAGCAGACCTGGATGCCACCGAGCGCCGCGACCAATCGCTCGAAGCCGGTGAAGTCGACCTCCACGTAGTGATGGATCGGGAGCTGCAGCTCGTGCTGGAGCGTCTCCACGAGGACATCCGGGCCGTCGTTGAACGCGGCGTTGATCCGTCGCTTGTCGGTGTGACCGACCACGGTGACCCACAGGTCGCGCGGGATCGACAGCAGCGCCGCGGTCCCCTTGGAACGGTCGTAGCGCAGCACCATGATCGTGTCGCTGCGATGGCCGCTCACCGAGCCGGCGTCACCGGTGTTCGGATCGCCGTGATCGCGGCTGTCGCTGCCGACGAGGAGGTAGTTGTCGATGCCCTCGCTCGACGGGCTCAACGCGTGGGTCACCCCCTGCACCCTCGGCACCTTGTCGATCGTGCGCCGGGCTGCGACGAAAACGCCCACCGACCCGGCGACCGTCATCACCAGGGCGATGCCCAACGCGAGCGGCACGCGTCGCCGACGCGGACGAGGCATCGTGTCCGGAACCAGCACGGCCCCCGAGAGTACTGGGAGAGGATCGCCCTCGACGGTCACCCGAGGTCGCGCGGGCGCAGGTGCACCACGTCGCCGACGCCGATCCGGTGGGTGATCCCGCATTCGTCGAGCACCACCAACTGCCCGTCGGGTTCGACGTCCAACGCCCGTCCGATGATGACTGCGTCGTCGGGCAGCTCCACTCGTACGGTTCGCCCGATCGTGCCGAGGCGAGCGCGATACTCGGGACCGATGTCGTCGGGCAGCTCGTCGTACGCGCGCAGCAAGGCGTCGAGCAGATCAAGCGGGTCGATGCCGTCGCCGAGCCTGGCCGCGTCGTCGGGTGCCCAGCCGACGTTCACGCCGATCCCGACCACGACGGCTTGCCGATCACCGGAGAACGCCACCTGGGCGAGCACGCCGGCGAGCTTGCGGTTGGTCACGAGGAGATCGTTGGGCCACTTGAGCACCGGACGGACGCCGGCGACACGTTCGCACGCAATAGCCGCGGCAACGCCGACGCGTTGCGTCAACACGTGGGGCACACCCGTCACGTCCGTGAAGAGGAGCGACACCAGGAGGTTCGCACCCGGCGGTGCGTCCCACCGTCGATCGAGCCGTCCGCGTCCGGCTGTCTGATGGCGAGCGGCGAGCACGGTCCGATCGAGCGCGCCGTGGCCGACCGTCGCGAGCAGATCGGCGTTCGTGCTGCCGGTTTCCTCGACGATCGACACAAGCCATCCAGGCGGCCATTCGCGGGGTCCGTTGCTTGGTGAGGTGGCACCATGGGGTTCCATTCCGCAAAGATTGCCACCTGTGCTGAAAAAGATCCTGATTGCCAACCGCGGCGAGATCGCCGTTCGAGTCATCCGTGCTGCCCGGGAGCTCGGAATCGCCACCGTCGCGGTCTACAGCGAACTGGATCGAGAGGCACTCCACGTGCGCCTCGCTGACGAGGCCTACGCACTCGGAGGCACCACCGCGGCGGAGAGCTACCTCAACACCGAGGCCATCCTCCATGCCATCGACCAGAGTGGCGCCGACGGGGTGCATCCCGGCTACGGGTTCTTCTCCGAGAACGCGGACTTCGCCCGGGCGATCACGGCCAAGGGCGTCGCCTTCATCGGCCCTCCCCCGGCGGCGATCGACGAGATGGGCGACAAGGTCAGCTCCCGCAAAGCGGCGCTGCGCGGCGGCGCACCGATCGTGCCCGGCACCACCGAGTTCGTGACGACCGCGGACGAGATCCGCGCGTTCGGCGCCGAGAACGGCTATCCGCTGGCGATCAAGGCTGCGTTCGGCGGCGGCGGCCGGGGCATGAAGGTCGTGCGGGCCGCCGAGCAGGTGCAGGAGGCGATGGACAGCGCACAGCGCGAGTCCAAGGCCTTCTTCGGTCGCGACGAGATCTACCTAGAGCGGTACCTCACATGGCCGCGCCACGTCGAGGTGCAGATCGTCGGCGACCAGCACGGCAACGTGGTCTGGGTCAGCAGCCGCGACTGCTCGGCGCAGCGACGCCACCAGAAGCTCATCGAGGAAGCCCCGTCGTACGGCATGCTGCCCGGCATCGAGGAGGCCATGGGTGAAGCGGCGATCAAGGCGGCCAAGGCGGTCGGCTACTACAACGCCGGCACGGTCGAGTTCATCTACCAGGACGGGGAGTTCTTCTTCCTCGAGATGAACACGCGCCTGCAGGTGGAGCACCCCGTCACCGAGGTGATCACCGGCATCGATCTGGTCGAGTGGCAGATCCGCGTCGCGAGCGGTGAGACGCTGCCGATGACGCAGGAGGAGGTCGCGGCACAGCGGCGCGGCCACGGCATCGAGGTGCGGATCAACGCGGAGAACCCAGCCGGCGGCAAGTTCCTCCCGTCGCCGGGCACGATCTCCAAGCTGGTGGCGCCCGATGGGTTCGGCATTCGGTTCGACGCCGGGTACGAGACCGGCGACACGGTCAGCCAGTACTACGACAACCTCATCGGCAAGTTGATCGTGTGGGGAAAGGACCGGCCGACGGCGATCGCGCGGACGATCCGCGCCCTCGAGGAGATGGTGGTCGAGGGCGTCGCCACCACCATTCCGGCCGATCTCGCCATTCTCCGCCACGCCGACTTCCAGGCGATGGAGCACAGCACGAAGTGGGTCGAGGAACGGCTCGATCTGTCGGGCGTGGAGCCGCCGAAGGCACCCACGCCGGCGGGCGACGATGACGCACCCCTCGTGCAGCGCAACACGACCGTCGAGGTCAACGGCAAGCGCTTCGACGTGCGCATGTGGGTGCCCGACACGCCGGTGGTCGCGGTCGCCTCTGGCGCAGCGAAGGGCGCCAAGAAGCCGGCACGCGCCGCGACCGGGCACGGTGCCGCCGCCGCGGGAAGTGGCTCCGTCGAGGTGCCGATGCAGGGCACGATCGTGAAGGTGCTGGTCGAGGTCGGCCAGGACGTCGAGGTCGGTCAGGCGGTGGTGGTGCTCGAAGCGATGAAGATGGAGAACCAGATCACCGCCGAGAAGGCCGGCAAGGTCAAGGAGATCAAGGTCTCGGCGGGCGATACGGTCGGCGCCGGCGACATCGTCGTCATCATCGAGTAACCCCACCCCTGCGAGTGTCTGACGCCCGGTCAGGAGGGAGCGAGGTGGACGACGAGGGTGGCGGCGGCTTTGTCGTGGATGCCCTGGCGGCGCGGGTCCATGAATGCCCACAGATACACGCCCATACCCAGGAACAGACCCACGCCGGGGATCACGCCGAACGCGGCCGGGACCAGCGATCGGATGAAGGCCGAGCTGATCGACACCGGACCACCATCGGTGACGTGCACCGCGCGGGTGCGGGCCGCGAGCTTGCCGACCGTGCGACCCCATCGCCACACTCCGATCGTCTCGTGGACGAGCCCGACCGCGACGAAGGAGAGGTTGAACCAGAAACCCGGCGAACCCTTCAGCAGGTCCTTGGGTTGGTAGCCCAGCGACAGGAACACGATCATCGGGACGGCGCCGGCGACGAACTGGTCCACCACGAAGCCGAACGTGCGCCGCCACATCGCGGCGAGCACCAGGCCGGCCGGGATCGCGGGGGCGACCGCCTCCTCGGGCATCATCATTCGGCGGCCTCGGCGAGCGCTTCCGCGAGTGCAGGATGCACCAGCAGGCTCTCGACGATGTCGGTGACCTTCAGGTTCGCGGTGACCGCCAGCGCGATCACGCTGATCAGCTCTGCCGCGTGCCGACCGACGATCGAACCACCGAGCACCACCCCCGTCGCCGGGTCGCTGACGATCTTCACGAACCCACGCGGATCGTTGTTGATCAGCGCCTTCGGCGTGGCGGAGAACGGCACCTTGGTGACGCGGATCTTGCGGCCGACGGCGAACGCGTCCGCTTCAGCCAGGCCGACGTCGGCGATCTCCGGTTCGGTGAAGATCGCACTGGCCGCCTTGTCGTAGTCGAGATGGCGGTGCATCACCTTCTGCAGGCCCATCACGTGCTCGGCAACCTTGCGGCCCTGCATGCTGGCGACGCTGGAGAGCGGCAGCTTGCCGCTCACGTCGCCGGCCGCGTAGATGTGCGGCTGGCTGCTCTGGCAGTGGCGGTTGATCGTGACGTACCCGCCGCGATCCGTCTCGACCCCGGCCGCGTCCAGTCCCAGACCGACGGTGTTCGGCACCGAACCGATCGCGAGCACTGCATGCGAACTGCGCACCACGCGACCGTCGTCGCAACGGACGACGACGTTGTCGCCCTCGCGCTCGATCGACGTTGCACGGGCACCCTTCAACAACTTGACCCCGCGGCGGAGGAAGTCGTCCTCCAGCACCGCGGCGACCTCGGGGTCTTTCGACGGCAGCACCTGTTGGCGGCTGACGACGAGGGTGACCTCGGCGCCGAAGCTGGAGAACATGTGGACGAACTCCACACCGGTGACGCCGGAGCCGACGACGGTGATGCTGGTGGGAAAGATCTTCGGCGGGTAGCACTCGCGCGTGGTGAGGATGCGCTCGCCGTCGGGCGAGCACCAGTCCGGAATGCGAGGGCTCGTGCCCGTTGCGACGAGAACGGCATCGGCAGGGATGATGCGACTGCCCTGCGCGGACGTGAGCTCCACCTCGTGCGGGCTGACGAGCCGCGCACTGCCGTGCACGAGCGTGACGCCCTGGCTCTCCAGCAGTTGCGTGGTGTTCGCCTGGAGCCGACCCTGGATGTTGGAGATCCGGTCGGTGAGCGCCGAGATGTCGACTTCCGCGACCTGCTGCTCGAGCCCCATGCCCTCGATGCGCCGGGTGAACGCGATGGCGCCGCCGGTGGCGATCATCGTCTTCGACGGGATGCAGTCCCACAGGTGCGCGGCACCGCCGATGATGTCGCGTTCGATGAGCGTGACCTCCGCGCCGAGACGCGCGGCATGGGTGGCTGCGGTGTTGCCCGCGGGGCCACCGCCGATGATCACGAAACGAGTCGACACGTCGGTGGAGGTTATCTGCCCACCAGGACAGGCATCATTCCCCGCTCATGCCGTCGTGGGAGAAGATCCCGGTCAGCCCGACCGTCCCGGGTCCTTGGGCGACGGGTCCTTGGGCGACGGGTCGATCGATCGACTGGATCCGTCCGCCGGGAAGGTTCGGGCAGTAGCGGGTCGCGCCGGGGACGTTGTTGCGGGGCGTGCCGACCCATTCGAAGTGCATGCCATCGGGTCGAAGGAAGTTGCCGCCCCACGCGAAGTTGTGCTTGCGGAAGATGCGCACGATCCGGCAGTCCATCACCGGCACACCGCCTTGGGGGTTCGCCGACGTGCTCATGTCGATCGGCTGGCCCCAGGAGTGGCGCGAGATGTTGGTCGTGAAGCGGGCGAAGCGGGCCTCGCCGTTGTTGCTGCAGCCTCCGAACCGGTTCGTGTTGCCGACATCGATGCCGGTGCGAACGTTGAACAGGCCGGGCAGGGTCGCCGCCACCTCGTCGAGTGCCGCAGCGAGGTCGGCCTTGATCACCACGTTGCAGCGCGCCGAGATGCCGTGGGCGTACAGATCCTTGGTGGGCACGTACGTGGCCACCCAGCGCGGGTTGATCGCCGTCCACTCGGACCTGGTGAGTCCGAGGTAGTAGAAGTCGAACTCACCCATCACGACCTTCGTCTGAACGAGGCTGAGCGTGTTGTCCGGGCTGGGCGGGTCCCAGGAGTGGACCACGCCGATCGCAGGATTGCCGAGCAGCCCGCTGGCCGCGAGCGCGTTGTCGAGCGCTTGATGATCGAAGTTGCCGTAGAACAGCACTCGGGCCTCGGCGACCTGCCCGAGGTAGTCCGCCGTCGCCGTGCTCATCAGGATCTCGGTGCCACCGATCACATCGTCGGGCACGATCAGCCCGACGCTGACCGGCAGGATGATGCCGTACGGCCCGACGAACGAGAGCACATCGCCCACCTGTGCGCCACGCAACGACGCCGTCGTCTGACCGAGCACCACCTGCCCGGCAGCGACGATCGCAGCCAGGTCGCGTCCCAACAGCGCACCGATCGGCGCAAGCGGCAGCGCAGTGACCGCCATCGGGTAGGCCCAGCCGACACCGAGCGAGGCCTGGGTGGGCACGCCCTGATGGCTCGAGAGGGTCAACCATCCCGTGAACGCCCGGCCGGCGACCGCGGGCACGTGCGCCGCGATCGCGGCGGTGAGCGCGAGGTCGCGGATCGCGGGGGTCAGATCGCCGATCTGATAGAGGCTGACGGCATCGGCAGGCAGTCCGTTGGAGCTGACGACCGCGGTGGCAGTGGCGGTGGCGCTCGTCGCCAGGTCGGGAACGGGTGGGACCACATTCGGGATCACCGTCGGCACAGCGGGCGCCGCTGCCGTGGTCGGAACGCTGGTCGACAGGCTCGACGTGAAGATCGCGGTCGTCGCGAGGAGCGACATCGCCCCTGCACCTCGCTGCCACCTCATGAAGGGGCGAGAGTACCACCGGGTGCGGGCGCAGGTCCGGGCAGACACTGCCGCACAAACGACCCGGACGAACGACCCGGACAAACGACGCGGGGAAACGACCGGGGAATCTCGGCCGACAAGCACTACCGTCAAGGCACTGTGAGCAGCGACGACACACGGTCAACCTCTGGTACGACACCCGACCCAGCCGGCGACCCGGCCCACGACCCGGCCCAGGACCCGGCCCAGGACAGCGACTTCGCCCTGACGGGAAGTGGACTGGCCGCCGAGAAGTCCAAGCGCCTCCAGAAGCTCGACAAGATGCGGTCGCAGGGCACGAACCCGTACCCCTATCGCTTCGACCGGAGCATCACGCTCGCAGCGTTGCGCGATCGGTTCGGCTCACTCGAGCCCGGGACGGAGACCGATCACGACGTCGCCATCGCCGGCCGCGTGATGCTGCTGCGCGACTCGGGCAAGCTCGTGTTCGCCACGGTCCGCGATCGCGACGCGGACGTGCAGCTCTTCGTGTCCAAGGGGGCCGTCGGCGACCCGGCGTTCGAGGCGTTCAACGACCTCGACCTGGGCGACTGGGTCGGCGTCCACGGCACCGTGATGACCACCCGCAAAGGCGAGCTCAGCGTGAAGGTCCAGCGGTTCGAGCTGTTGTCCAAGGCAGTGCGTCCGCTGCCCGACAAGTGGCACGGCCTCACCGACACCGACACCCGCTTCCGGCAGCGCTACGCCGACCTGATCGTCAACGAGGACGCTCGCCGCAACTTCCGTGTCCGCCACGAGGTGATCGCCAGCTTCCGCCGCACGCTCCACGGGCGCGGGTTCATCGAGGTGGAGACACCCGTCCTGCACGTGGAGGCCGGGGGCGCCCACGCCCGTCCATTCATCACTCATCACAACACACTGGACATGCAGCTCTACCTGCGCATCGCTCTCGAACTGCACCTGAAGCGACTCATCGTCGGTGGCATGGAGCGCGTGTTCGAGATCGGCCGTATCTTCCGCAACGAAGGCATCAGCACCCGCCACAACCCGGAGTTCACGATGATGGAGCTCTACCAGGCCTACGGCGACGTGAACGAGGTGTTGGAGATCACCGAGACGCTCATCACCCAGGCCGCACTCGATGCCACGGGCACCTCGGTCGTCAACGTCTTCCGGCCCGACGGAGGCACCGAGGAGGTGGATCTCGCAACGCCCTGGCGACGCGTGCGGATGATCGACCTCGTGCACGAGGCCATCGGCGTCGCGGTTCATCCTTCGATGCCCGTCGAGGAGCTCCGCGCCCTCGCCGCCGAGCACGGCGTGTCCGTGAACCTGCGGTGGGGTTCGGGCAAGCTCATCGAGGAGCTGTTCGAGGTGTCCGCCGAGCACACGCTGATCGAGCCCACGTTCGTGACGGGCCATCCGGTGGAGATCTCGCCCCTCGCCCGTGTCGACCGCAACGATCCCCACCTCACCGAACGATTCGAACTGTTCGTCGGCGCCCGAGAGCTGGCGAACGGCTACTCCGAGCTGAACGACCCGGTGGAGCAGCGGCTGCGCTTCGAATTGGAGCAAGCCGCGAAGGACGCCGGCGACGCGGAGCGCGGGTCGGTGGACGAGGACTACCTCCGTGCGCTCGAGTACGGCCTGCCCCCCACCGCCGGGCTCGGCATCGGGATGGACCGGGTGGCGATGCTGATCGCGGGGGTCAACTCCATCAAGGAGGTCGTGCTGTTCCCCACGCTGCGACCCGAGGTGTTCTGAGGCCGTGGCCACCACCGGGCGCGAGATCCTCGCATCGATGGTGACAGGATCCACCATGAACGGAGGCGCGGAATGACGACACAGACAACGACACAAGCAACGACACAAGCAACGACAGCGTGGGGCCGGGGGTTGGCGACGGTGGCCGACGACGGGTCCGTGCTGGACACGTGGTTCCGCGAGGTCGGTCTCGGCGAGGAGCCGATGCCCGAGCGGTTCGAGGCGTACACGACGGCCGAGCGGCACGACGACGTCCGCCGCGTCCACATCCGGGCCGTGCAACTGACGATCGACACCGGCGACAAACCCGCCAGTGCCATCGACGCGTACCTCCGCCTGCACCTGCTGTCGCACCGCCTCGTCAAGCCGCGGGAGCAGAACCTCGAAGGGCTCTTCGGCCAACTCGTGAACGTCGCCTGGACCAACCTCGGCCCCGCTCCCGTGGACGGGCTGGAGGAGCTGCGTTGGCGCGTACGCCTCGCCGGCGGGGTGCTCACGGTGCACGGACTGGACAAGTTTCCGCGGATGACCGACTACGTCGTGCCCTCAGGCGTGCGCATCGCCGACGCCGACCGAGTGCGCCTCGGCGCGCACCTCGCGCCGGGCACGACGGTGATGCACGAGGGCTTCTGCAACTACAACGCGGGCACGCTCGGCACGTCGATGATCGAAGGCCGCATCTCCCAGGGGGTGGTCGTCGGCGACGGCAGCGACATCGGAGGCGGGGCATCGATCATGGGAACGCTGTCCGGCGGCGGCACCGAGCAGGTCACGATCGGCGAGCGCTGCCTCCTCGGCGCAGAGGCCGGCATCGGCATCAGCCTGGGCGACGAGTGCGTGGTCGAAGCCGGGCTCTACGTCACCGCGGGCACGCTCGTCTCCGTGCACGGACCCGACGGGCTCGAGGTCGTGAAGGCGCGCCGCCTCAGCGGCAAGGGTGGTTTGCTCTATCGCCGCAACAGCGTCACCGGTGCAGTCGAAGCGCTCCCCCGCACCGCGAAGTGGGAGGGCCTCAACGCGGCCCTGCACGACAACTGACGT
>JAYVMH010000188.1:0-7197 GCA_043759015.1 Actinomycetota bacterium | reverse complement strand
CGCGCCACCAACGCAACCTGTCGCAGCCTGATCATGATGAACAGCCTCGCGCGGTCGGTCGGTATCGTTCCGACCATGCTGACGGTGATCGAGGGTCGCGTGATGGGTTGCCTGTTGGAGAAAGAGCGGACGGTGCCCGACCAGTACCCGTTGACGCTCAACGCGTTGGTGACGGCGTGCAACCAGTCGACGTCGCGCGAGCCCATGATGCATCTCGACGATCACGAGGTCGATGCGACCCTCTCGTCGTTGAAGGGCCAGGGGCTGCTCCGATTCGTTCATCCATCGCATGGCCGCAGCGTCACCAGGTATCGCCAGGTGGCGCACGAGAAGTGGGAGCAGGAGGACGACGCGATGGCGATCCTCGCCGTCCTGTTGTTGCGTGGGCCGCAGACCGTCGCCGAGCTCCGCCAGCGCACGGAGCGCCTGTACGAGTTCACCGACCTCGACCGGGTGGAGTCGGTTTTGCACACGTTGTCGGAGGCCGGGATGGTGCGGCTGCTCGAGCGTCACCCGGGGCAGAAGGAGGCACGGTGGCAGCAGCTCCTCGCGGGGGAGATCGAGCAGGCCTTCGTGGCAGTGGCCGTGGAGCCGGCTTCGGTGAAGGGCAGCGCGGCCGACCGGATCATCCAGCTCGAAGCCCGCGTCACCCGCCTCGAAGTGGCGCTGGCCGACCTGCTGGGCGACTGACCTCACCCGGTCCCGCCGGTCCAGCCCCAAGCCAAGCCCAAGCCAAGCCCAAGCCAACCCAAGCCAACCTGAACGGGGGGGTCGGGGGGTTCGGGGGGTTCGGGGGGCAACGGGTTAGCCGTTGGGTTAGCCGAGGTCTGGCCAGCGGCGGCGCTGGCGTCGGCGTTGACCGGCCTTGCCGAGCTTGCGGTGCTCGGCCAGTGCCCACTGGCGACGCCAGCTGTTGAACTCGGGGCCTGTGAGCTTGGGGCTCGTCCCCGCGGCGGCGCGCTGGCGAGCAGTCCAGAAATCGGTGAGCGCCTCGTCGCCGAGCGAGATGACGGCTGCCTCGATGCGGGCGTTGAAGCGGCGGGTGCTCTCTCCCTCGCCCGGCCACAGCGGCGCGCCGAACACGACCTTGGTGCTCCCCGGCTTGGGGCGCTTCATCCCCTTGCCGAAGATCGAGCCTGTGCCGTCGATGAACACCGGCACGACCGGCGCGCCGGTGCGACCCGACAGGTACGCGGCACCACCTTTGAACTCCTGACCCCAACCATCGGGCGACCGGCCACCTTCGGGATAGATCACCAGGCTCCAGCCGGTGTCGATCAGCCGGCGCAGCTCATCGCTCGACTTGCGGGTGGTGACCTCGCGCTCGATGGGGAACGCGTTGAGTGCCAACGCGGCCAGGTTGCCCTTCATCCTCTTGTCGAAGAAGTAGTCGGCGGCGGCGGCGACCACGAGATGTTTGCGGAACGCTTCGGGCACGGTGGCGATGATCAACGGCGTGTCGACGTGGCTGTGGTGGTTCGGGGCGAAGATCACCGCCGGCACGGGATCCTGCTCCAGCAGATCGGCGAGTCGGTCGACGCCCTCGATCTCCGGATTGGCCAGCGCTTTGACCATGGCCTGCATCGGGCCCTTGTTGATGAAGGTGCGGGCGAGCTTCGCGGGGTTCTTCCGGGCCCACGCGGTGTCGAAGTTGGCACCGAGCTTTGACGGCTCCTCGGGCATCTCGACGCCCTTGGGCCGCGACGGTTTGCGGTACGGGAACCCGAGGTTGCGTGCAGGGCGGAGCACCGTCTGCAGTGCCGAGCTGGCGGCGTCGCCGACCTTGGCGACCTTGCGCAGCTGGGCGACGGAGATCGTGCGCTTCTCGCTCACTGGACGTCGGCCACCAGGAGCGACGGCACGTGCAGGTGACTGATCGTGGGGGTGCGCCCGACCACGTCGCTGGCGATCTCGAACGCATCGTCGAGCGTGCTGGCCGGGGTGAAGCCGAGCCGGCGAACGGTGGGCGGGTCGCCGCCGACGATGATCACCTTGCCGGCGTGCTGCTGGCCATGGGCGCCCCAGTACCAGGCGTAGAACGGGTGGACGCCGTGATACGCGTTGCCGGTGCGGTAGAGGTGGCGGTACCACTCGTCCTCGGCGAACTGCTTCTCCCACTTCTTGCCCATCAGCACCGGGTCGGTGGTGTCCGGCAGCACCTGTTCGAAGAAGTCGATGTAGCTCGGGTGGTGCACCGGGTTGAAGTCGCGGTACGTCGGGTGGGTCATGATGATGACCCCTCCCTCGCGCACGAGCGGCTTGTTGCGGTACATGTTGAACAGGTACCCGAGCCCCATGCACATCACCAGGACCGGGTTCATCACACCGTCGGGGTTGTACGGGGACACGAACGGGATGCCGAGGGTGAGGATGTCCGTCTGTCCCTCGACCGAGACGAGCTGCTGCTTGTGCACCCACTCGAGCGTGATCTTGTGCACCGCCTCGGTCTCGCCGGCCTGCACGCTCGTCATCTGATGGGGGCTCTCGATGTTGTGGAACATCTTGCGTGCCATCTTGGTGGGCATCATCGACAGGCCCTTGCTGACGCCGAGATACGTGGCGCGGTCCTTCGCCGACCACTCCCACTCGCGTTTGTTGATGAAGCCGTAGGGCTCGGGGAACATGTCCGTGTTGAGCGTGCTCTCGATCTGGAACACCTTCGGCCCGTGATCGCGAAGCACCTTGCCGAGGCGCCAGATGCTGGTGTGCAGCGCGGAGTGCTCGCGGTCGCCCATCAGGCTGCGCGTGTTCTGCAGCGTCTCGCCGGTGTGGTGGTAGCTCAGGCACTTGTAGCTGGCGAGCCCGGTCGTGAGGCTCTTCCACCCGCCGTCCATCGTCACCGAGTTGATGTTGACGTAGATCACCAGGTCGCTGTCGGCGGCTCGTTTGTTGATCTCCAGGATCTCGCCGTGCGGCGTGGTGCCGATGACCGACAGGTTGTCGTAGTCCTCGGCGTCGTGCTGGTAGAGCATCCCGCGAGGGTGGAACGCGTCGTAGATACGGTCGCCCAGCGCGTGACGGAGTTCGTACTCGTGCATCCGCCGGTGCAGGCCGAGCGCGGCGATGAGGTGCACGTCGTCCACCCCTGCAGCGGCCACGAGGTCGAGGACTGCCTCGATCACCCGCTGACGGATGTCGGGTCGGCGCATCTTCGGCAGCGGCAGGCTGACGTCATCGAACGCGATCGTCAGCTTCATCCCGGCGAACAGCAGTGCCGGCAGCGGATCCTGATCGTGTGGATGCACCAGCGCGTTGCGAATGGCGCCGTCGATGTCCTTGATCGCCTCCAGCGGCTCAGGTGGGTAGATCACCCTGCTGCGACCGGCGGGCAGCTTCTCCAGCGAGAAGTTCTCACCGCGCCAGAACAGCACCGGCGGGGTCGAGCGGTCCACGTCGTGCACAAAACCTGGCCGGGCCATCAGGTACTCCTCAAGTCGAAGGCGATCTTCACGGCGCCGCGCCGGCCGGCTTGTGCGGCGTGGGCGATGGCGTCGGTGTAGTCGGCCAGGGGATAGGTGGCCGACACGAGTCGGCCGAGATCGCATCGGCGGACCAGTTCGATCGCCGTGTCGAAGTCGGGGCGGTTGTACGCGTAGCAGCCGCGGATCGCGGTCTCCCGATGCCACAGTGACGTGAGCTCCAGCGACACGTTGCCGGGCATTCCCACCACCTGCACCTCGCCACCCGGTGCGACCACCTGCAGAGCCTGCTGGATCGAATCCGAACTGCCGACGCAGTCGATGACCCGAGCTGCGCCGCACGTGAGCTGGTCGCCGAACACCAGCGAGCTCGTCGCGGTTCGCACGCGGCGGGGGAGCTCGTCGGTGGTGCACACGATGTCGGCACCGAGCTCCCTGGCCATCCTGCGCTGTTCGGGGTAGCGGGCGGTGACCACGAGGGGCGCCTTGCGCTGCGCATCGCGGGTGGCGGTGATGGCCGCGAGGGTCAGCAGGCCGAGCGTGCCGGCGCCGATGATCACGGTGTCGTCGCCCGTGTATCGCTGGGCCGCGTGCACCGCGCACGCGGTCGGCTCGACGAGCACCGCGGCCTCATCGGTGAGGTCCACGGGCACGTCGACCAGCTGGCTCGGATGAGCCACCAGCTCGTGTGACCAACCACCGCCGGTGTCGGCGCAGAAGCCGGTCTGCAACCCTGGTTCGAGGTGCCCGAACGCCACCCGCTCGCACAGGTGGATGTGACCGTGTTCGCACGCATGGCACACCGGGCTGATGCCACGCGTGACGCACGAGAGAACCGGGATCAGCACGACCCGTCGGGTGGAGCCGTCCGCGTTGTCGACGTCGCCGACGACCTCGTGGCCGGGCGTGAACGGGTAGCTCACCAGTGGGTCGAAGTAGGCAGCGGCCGTGCCGTCCACCAACGCCAGATCGCTGCCACAGATCCCCGCCATGCGCGGCCGCAGCCGCACCCAGTCCGCGGCAGGAAGCGTCAGCGTTTCATCCGCTTCCAGCGAGAGCGGCCCGACGGAGGCACCGCGGCCGGGCATCAGGGTGCCCGCCAACCGCGCGGCGGCGAAGCGGGCAGGCTTGCGGGAGAACACGAGGCGGCTCATCGCTGCACTCCCCCCGAGAACGTCCGCCGGCGCTCGCGCTCGCTCAGCATGTTGCCGAGCGGCAGCAGCTTGGTGGGCGCGCCCGACGCCTTCTCCCAGTTCTCGACGAGCCACCCGCGCTTGCGCGCGATGGCTGCGAGCCTGGTCTCGGGGTTGACCGCGACGGGAAAGCCGACAGCCTCCAGCATCGGTAGGTCGCTGCTCGAGTCGGCGTACGCGATGCTCTCCTCCAAGCGAAGGCCTTCCGCGGCGCAGTAGTCGGCAAGGACCTGGGCTCGCGTTTCGCCGGTGGGTGGAACGACGGCGAGGTTGCCGCTGTAGGTGCCATCCGGGCGCACGCTCATCTTCGCCGCCACGATCTCGTCGAACAGGGGCCGCAGCCCCTCGACCGCGAAGTCCAGCGCGCCGGTGATCAACACCGTGCGGTGCCCGAGTGCACGGTGTTCGCGCACACGACGCAGCCCCGCGGGGAACGACTTGGTGAGGATCAACTGCGCGAGCAGGTCCTTGGAGTCCTCGGCGATCTGATCGATCGGTGCGTCTTCGTAGCGCCGGTAGAAGAACCGGAGGAAGTCGGCTCGGTCCTTGCGATCGATCGCGCTCAGGGACGGCGCTTCGGCCAACGTGCGCACCACGTAGCGGATGCGTTCGGGCATGTTCAGCCGCCGTGTGGCGAGGAACGAGTAGCTCTCCACGACGTTGCTGGCGATGAGCGTGTTCTCGAGGTCGAAGGCGGCCAGATGGCGATCCGGCGACAGCACGGACTTGCGCAGGCGGGCGGTGCGGTCGATCTTGTTCTTGCCGGGCCGCACCTTCGCCCGCGAGTGATGCACGATCGAGGGCAGGTGGATCGTGCTGATGTACGTCGGCCAGTCCACGCTGGAGGGGTCGAAGTTGAACGCGGCTTGATCCTGGGGCGACAGGCCGTACCACATCTCCATCAAGCGGTCGACCTGATAGATCGCCTCGCACTCGGTGTACAGACCGTAGAGCAGCACGTACTCGTACGCTCGGTCGATCTCGTTCTTCCTCTCCTCGAGCTGTGCCGCCCACGCCGCCTGCTTGCCACGAAGGGGGAGCGCCTGCAGCACCTTCTCGGTGCGTTCGGCGACGTTCTTGGCCCGCTTGAGCTGCTCCTTGACGCGACCGCGGGCGGGGAACTGCCACTCCGGCACGACGATCGGTTGGCCTTCATCGTCGTACAGTGGGTGCTCGGTGAACCAGGCGCGCACGTTGTCCACGAGCATCTTGTACTTGAGCGGGTTGATGCCACCGCTGGCGACCTGGGTGATGGGCGCGGCGCGCTCGGGACCGAGCGCGGCGACGGAGATGATCGCCGCGACGACGATGTCCACGGGGATCACGTCGACGGTGCCCTCGGGTACGCCGGGGAACTCCTTGAGCAGCCCACGGGCGTAGCTGAGGATCACCGGTTCGGCCATGCGGAACCCACGGATCCAGCCCGGGAACGGCTCGGCGAGCGCGGACTCGATGATGCTCGGGCGCACGATGCTCACCGGCACCTTGCCCTTCACCTCCGTCAGGGCCTGCTCGCCCAGCGCCTTGGTGAACGCATAGGCGTCGGGCCAGCCGACGCTCGCCGCTCTCGCCCGACCCGCCTCCACCAGTTGGGCCTTCACCCACGCCTCGCGCAGGTGCTCGGTCTTGGCGGCGAGCGCGGGTGCGCCGGCCGCGCCGAGCTCTTGGCGAGCCTCGGCCTGGAACGTGGCGAGCTGGCGCGGGTGCCGGCTGGCGGCCTCGGCATCGCCGCGCAGCCGCCGTGTGGCGGTGACCTCCTTGCGCCAGTCGAGACCGATGTCCCAGGGACCTGCGCTGACGAGCTCCTCGGGTGCCGTGCCGCGGCGGTTGCCGGCGACGTAGCACGTGCTGACGGCCACGAGGTGGGGCGCAACGTCCATCGCGTTCAACGTGTCGGCGATGCGCGGTGGCCCGAGCAGGTTGATCTCGACGGCCACGTCCAGCGGACTGTCGAACGACACCGCCGCGGCGGAGTGGATGACGATGTCGGAGCGGGCCAAAAGCGCCCGGCCGGCCTCGCTCAAGCCCAGACCGTCGGTGCTGACATCGCCGCCGATGGCCGTCACTCGGCGACCGATCATCTCGTCGAACGTCTCGCCGCCGGCCACCACGATCTCGGCCTTGAGCCTGTCGAACGCGTTGTTCTTGAAGATCTCGCGGCGGGCGCGTTCTGTGGCGTCGTGGCGCTTGCTCGGACGAATGAGCAGCACCAGTTCGCACCCGGGCGCGCTGCGCAGCAACCGCTCGACGAGCGCGGTGCCGACGAAACCGGTGCTGCCGGTGATGGCGATGCGCTTGCCTGCGAGCTGTTCGGCGATCATGTGGCCCCTTGTCTACCATATGGTAGAGAGTGTTCGGAACCGAGACAGCCCGAAAGATCCTGATGACATGAAGTCCTCCACGCGCGAACGGATCCTCGATGCCGCCACCGACCTGTTCGGCGTGCGCGGCGTGGAGGCCGTGTCGCTCGACGTCATCGCGACCGAGGTGGGTGTCGCCAAGCAGACCCTCCTGTACTGGTTCCCGAGCAAGGACGATCTGGTCCAGGCCGTGCTCGTCGCCGCTGTTGCCGAACTGTCGCTGGG
>JAYVMH010000187.1:0-16538 GCA_043759015.1 Actinomycetota bacterium | reverse complement strand
CCGCCCACCCCACCTTCGCCAGCGGCTTGGCCTTTTTGGCGGTACTGCAGTTCTTCGCCGCACTACTCAACCTGTTGCCCCTACCTGGCCTGGACGGCTTCGGAGCAATTGAGCCCTTCCTCAGCAGGTCCTTTGTGCAGGCTATCGCCCCTGTCCGGCAATACAGTTTCTTCATTTTGTTCCTGGTGATCTTCCGGGTGCCGGGGCTCAGCAACGGGTTGTGGACCCGGGCCATGTGGTTCTCCCACCAGTTCAGCGTTCCCGATGGGGCGTTCTATCTGGGTCAGCAGTTGTTCCGTATTCTCCACCTGTAGCCTGACGCCGCCATGTTTGACAGCCTCTCCGACCGTTTCGACGGCATCTTCACCCGTATGCGCGGTCGCGGCCGCCTCAGTGAGTCCGATGTCGACGAGGTTCTGCGTGAAATCCGGGTCGCCCTCCTCGAGGCTGACGTCAACTTCGACGTGGTCAAGAGCCTGGTGGGGCGCATCCGCTCGGCCACCGTGGGGGCGGAACTGTCCAAGGCGCTGAACCCGGCCCAACAGGTGATCAAGATCGTCCACGACGAACTGGTCACCACCCTGGGTGGCGACACACTGCAGATCCGCTACGCCTCCAAGCCCCCCACCGTCATCCTCATGGCCGGCCTGCAGGGCTCGGGCAAAACCACCAACAGCGCCAAGCTGGCCCGCTGGTTCAAGGCGCAGGGCCGCAATCCGTTGCTGGTGGGTGCCGATCTCCAACGGCCTGCCGCGGTCCAACAGTTACGCATCCTGGCCGAGCAGGTGGGCGTGCCCATGTACTCCGAGGCCAGCGACCCCGTCACGGTGGCTGCCAATGGTCTGGAGGAGGCCCGCCGTACCGGGCGCGACGTGCTCATCGTGGACACCGCTGGTCGCCTCAGCATCGATGTGGAGTTGATGGACGAGGTACGGCGTATCTCCGAGGCGGTCAGCCCGGACTACACGTTCCTCGTCATCGACGCCATGACCGGCCAGGACGCCGTCACCACCGCCCAGGCCTTCCACCAGACCCTCGAGATCGATGCGGTGATCCTGTCGAAGCTCGACGGCGACGCCCGCGGCGGTGCCGCCCTCAGCGTCAAAGAGGTCATCGGCCGTCCCATCGCCTTCGCGTCCACCGGTGAGAAGCTCGACGCCTTCGAGCAGTTCCACCCCGACCGCATGTCCGAGCGCATCCTCGGCATGGGCGACATCCGCAGCCTCGTCGAGCAGGCCGAGCGGGTCTACGACAAGGACGAGGCCGAGAAGGCGGCCAAGAACCTGCTCCAGGGCCAGTTCACGCTGGACGACTTCCTCGACCAGCTCCAGCAGGTCCGCAAGATGGGGTCGCTCCAGAGCCTCATGGGGATGCTCCCGGGCATGCCCAAGGAGCTCAAGAACCAGAAGATCGACGACAACGAGATCAGCCGCGTCGAGGCCATCGTGCACTCCATGACCAAGCAGGAACGGGCCCGCCCCGAGATGATCGACGGCAGCCGTCGCGCCCGCATCGCCACCGGCTCGGGCACCACCGTGGGCGAGGTGTCCCGCCTCGTCAAGCAGTTCGGCGAGATGCAGAAGATGATGAAGCGCATGGGCGCCATGGCCGGCATGGGCGGCGGCAAGAAGGGCAAGAAGGGCCGGCCCAACCTGGCCGGCCTCGGGCTGCCGCCCGGGTTCCCCTCCAACTGAGCGGGCGTCGCGGCCCGCCAGCACCTACGATCGACACCAGCACAAAGAGAGAAGACCCACCAATGGCAGTGAAGCTCCGTCTCATGCGGTTCGGGAAGACCAAGCAGCCCACGTATCGCGTGGTGGCCGCCGACAGCCGTTCGCCCCGCGACGGCCGGTTCATCGAGATCCTCGGGCAGTACAACCCGCGCAACGAGCCGTCCATCATCAACATCGACAACGCCAAGGCCGTCAAGTGGCTCAACGACGGCGCGCAACCCACCGAGCGCGTGCAGAAGCTGCTGCAGATCTCCGGGGCATGGGCGGAGTTCACCGCCGGGAAGAAGTGAGCGACGGCCCGGTCCCCGTGGCCACCGCCGTGCTCGAGCACCTCGTTCGTTCGCTGGTGGACGAACCCGACGCCGTTCGCGTCGAGGTGCTGGAAGGCGGCGGTCGTCGGAACAACACGTTGCTCGAGGTCCGTACGGGTCCCGGCGACATGGGCCGCGTGATCGGCCGTCGCGGCAAGACCGCGCAGGCCATCCGCGCCGTCGTGCGCGCCGCGGCCACGCGTGACGGCGTCGACGTCGACGTCGACTTCGCCGACTGACGAGGGTTCGCCTGTGAGCGGCCGGCTGCTCGAGGTCGGGCGCATCGTGAAACCCCACGGGCTGCGCGGGGAGGTCGTGGTCGATCTGGTCACCGACCGTCACGAGCGCGTCGACGTGGGCACGGTGCTGACGACGAAGAAGGGTCCCCTGGTGGTGCGGACGTCGCGTCCCCACCAGGGCAAGTGGCTGGTGGTGTTCGACGGCTACGCCGACCGCAACCAGGCCGAGACCCTGGTCGGCCTGGTGCTTGAGGCCGAGGCGCTCGACGATCCCGAGGCGCTGTGGGTCGACGACCTGATCGGCACCCGGGTGGTCGAGGCCGACGGCACCGGGCGGGGCACCGTGGTCTCGGTGATCGAGAACCCGGCCCACGACATCCTGGAGCTCGACTCCGGCGCGCTGGTGCCGGTGGTGTTCATCGAGTCGTGCGTCGACGGCGTCACCACGGTGAAGGTCCCCGAGGGCCTGTTCGACCTGTACGCATGACGCTCGCCGGCGGCGGCGGCTCGGCTCGGCTCGGCTCGGCCGGACCCGCCGACCGCTGGGGGCGACCGACGGGTCCGAGCTCGTGGGCCCGGCTGGCGTTGGGTCGGTCCGGAACGCAGGGGCGTTCCCACGTGACCCATCGCCGGGACGATCGTTCGCGTTGGGTCGGTCCGGACCCTCGGGGTGTTCCGGTGTGACCCAACGCTCGGCCGGGCGGTTGGCGCCGGGTCAGATGGCGAGCTCGGGCTGGGGCGTGAGCGCCGGCTCGGCGGCGGCCGATGCACCGGACCCGGCCCGGGCCCGGGCGGGCAGGAAGGCGAGGGCGCCGAGCGAGCCGACCACGGTGACGCCGGCGGCGACCCACGAGCCGAGGTGGAACCCGTCCATGAAGGCGTTGCTGGCGATGGCGCGCACGACCCCGCCGGCCTGGGCGCCGGCCTGCTCGGTGACCCGCTGGGCCACCGCGAACGCCGCCCCTACCGACTCGCCGGCCAGGGCCTTGGCGTCGGCCGGCAGCGGCAGCGGGGCCAGGCCGTCGGCCACCTTGGAGCCGTACACCGAGGCGAGCAGGCTGCCGAGCACGGCCACGCCCAGGGTGCCGCCGACCTCGCGGGTGGTGTCGTTCACGGCCGAGCCCACACCGGCCTTCTCGGCCGGCAGTGACCCCATGATCGACTCGGTCGCCGGCGAGGTGGTGAGGCCGAGCCCGGCGCCCAGGATGATCGCCGAGACGGCCACCACGGTGTACGGCGTGGTGCGTCCGATGGTGGCGGCCACTACGAAGCCGACCGACATGAGCACCAGACCGAGGGCCACCACGCGCTTGGTGCCGAAGCGGTGGGCCAGCCGGGGCGCCACGGGAGCGACGGCACCGGTGGCGAAGGCGAACGGCAGGGTGCGCACCCCGGCGGCCAGGGTGTCGTAGCCCCGTACGAACTGCAGGTACTGGGTCAGCAGGAAGATGAAGCCGAACAGGGCGAAGAAGGCCAGCATCACCGAGCCCGAAGCGGCCGAGAAGCGGGCGTTGGTGAAGACCTTCACGTCGAGCATGGGGTGGGTGCTGCGGGCCTCCCACGTCACGAACGCGCTGCCGAGCACGACGATGGCGACGAACGAGCCGATGATGAGCGGGCTGGACCAGCCGTGCTTGGGCGCTTCGATGATCGTGGAGACGAGCCCGCCGATGGTGGCGATGGAGAGCACCACGCCGAGCACGTCGAGGCGGGGCGCCTCGGGATCACGCGACGTCGGCACCAGGCGTGCACCGAGGGCCAGGGCGATGATGCCCAGCGGCAGGTTCACGATGAACACCGAGCCCCACCAGAAGTGCTCCAGCAGGAAGCCGCCGGAGATGGGGCCGAGGGCCACCGCGGCGCCGACCACGGCCGACCAGATGCCGATGGCCTTGGCCCGCTCGCGGGGGTCGGTGAACACGTTGGCCAGGATCGCCAGCGTGGCCGGGAAGATCAGGGCGGCGCCGATGCCCATGGCGGCGCGGGCGGCGATGAGCTGCCCGGCGGTCTGGGTGAAGGCGGCCACGGTCGAAAACCCGATGAACAGGGCCAGCCCCACCTGCAGGGCGCCCTTGCGGCCCCAACGGTCACCGAGCGAGCCCATGGCCAGCAGCAGGCCGGCGAACACCAGCGAGTAGGCGTCGACCACCCAGGCCAGCTGGCTGGTGGAGGCGTTCAGCTGCCGCACGAGGGTGGGGAGGGTGACGTTGACGATGGTGTTGTCGACGACGCTGATGAACAGCGACAGGCACAGCACGCCGAGGATGGCGTACCGGCGTCGATGGATGAGGGACTGTTCCACGGCGGCTCCTGATCGTTGAACACTGTTATTGATAACGATGTTCCACAATCGATGGCATGGACGTGCAACACCCACCGGGCGTGTCATCGGGCACGGGCGATCCGGGGCCGTCGGCGCCCGCGCTCCTAACATGGGCGGCGATGGCCGCGTCGAAGACCGCTCCGGGGCGCAAGCCCGGTCCCGCGGCCGACCCCGACCAGCGGGTGGAGCTGCTGCGGGCCGCCGCCATGTTGCTGGCCCAGGAGGGGCCCGGCGCGCTCACCGTGCGCCGCATCGCCGCCGAGGCCGGCTACTCGACCATGGGGGTGTACAGCCGCTTCGGCGGCAAGGACGGCATCGTCGAGGCGCTGTTCGTCGAAGGCTTCCACGGGCTGGGCGAGGCCATGACGGGCGTGCCCGAGACCGACGATCCGCTGACCGACATGCTCGGGTGCGGGCGGGCCTACCGCCGCTTCGCCCTCGATCACCCCACGAGCTACGCGGTGATGTTCGAGCGCGTGGTGCCCGGCTACGAGCCGACCGAGTCGGCCCAGATCATGGCCCACGGCACGTTCGAACTGCTCGTCGGCCGGGTGCGGCGGGCCATGGAGCTCGGCGCACTCCCGGTCGCCGACGCGCTGGAGACGGCCCAGCGCATCTGGGCGGCGTGCCACGGCTGGGTCAGCCTCGAGATCCACGGGTTGATCAAGATCGACGACCCCGACGGGGCGGCGTTCGAACGGTCCATGGTGGCGCTGTGCGGCCCGATCGAGCTCAGCGCGCCGCCACCACGCGCGACTCGCGCGTCTGCGCCACGATCCACTCGACGTCGGGGCTGACGCCCAGGCCGGGTCCACCCGGCACCGCCAGGCGGCCGTCGCGGAGCACGTGAGGTGCGGTGACGTCACGGTCCCAGTAGCGATCGGACGCCGACCAGTCGACGGGCCGGTCGAAGGCGTCGCACGCGGCCAGCGCCAGATTGGCGGCCCGGCCGATGCCGGTCTCGTACATGCCGCCGACCCAACAGCTGAGCCCGAGCCGGCGGGCCAGGCGCGCCGCGGCCAGCGCGCCGGGAAGGCTGCCGAATCGGCCGGGCTTGATGGCCACGGCGCGGGCCGCACCCAGCTGGGCCACCAGCCGGATCGTGCCGGGCGAGGTGACGTCCTCGTCGAGGGCCACCGGCGTGGCGAGCGCGGCGATGAGCGCGGCGTGGGCGTCGAGCCCGTCGGTGGGGCCCGGTTGCTCGATGGCGTCGGCGCCAGCGGCGTCGAGGGCGCGGAGCGCGTCGAGATCGTGGACCGCGTAGCTGCCGTTGGCGTCGACCACGAGCGAGTCGATGCCCGCCAGTGCCCGCACGACGGCCACCGGCTCCCCGTCCCAACCGGGGCGCACCTTCAGCTTCACGTTGCGGTAGCCCGCCTCGGTGGCGCGGGTCACGGTGTCGCGCAGGCGGCCCAGGTCGGTGTCGATGCCGATGGTGATGCCGGCGGCGACGTCGGTGGCGGTGGCGCCGAGGTGGGCGGCCAGCGAGCGGCCCGCGTGGCGGAGGTGAGCGTCGAGGGCGGCCATGGCCAGCGCGCTGCGGGCCATGGGGTGGCCGACGATGTCGCGCAACTGGGGCGTCACGTCGCCGTCGATGACGATCGCGCCGAGCAGGCGGGGCCCGAGGTGGTGCTCGAGCACCTGCAGCGCGCCCGCCGTGTACTCGCTGGCATAGGTCGGTTCGGACAGGGCGGCGCACTCACCCCAGCCCTCGCCCTGATCGGTCAGCAGGCGCACGAGGACGACCTCGCGGTGGTCCTCCACGCCGTAGGCGGTGCGCACCGGCGTGCGCAGGCGCAGGGCGACGCGGTGGAGCTCGATCCGCTCGATCCGTGCGCCGGGCTGCATGTGGCCCATGGTGGCGCATCAGGCGTGGAAGAGTGAACGGCATGGGATGGCTCGATTGGCTCACCGGCCGCCGGGACCGCATACCGACCTGGCCCAGTTCGGGCAACGGGTCGTCGGCGTGGCATGCGTGGTGGCACGACGTGGAGGGCAGCGTGCCCATCGTGGCCGTGTCGGTCACCATCGAGATCCTGCAGCAGCCGACGGTCGACCGGCTGTACTTCTGGGCGTTGCAGGCTAGCTTCAGCGACGGGGGCCACACCTACGGCACCGCCCACACCGGCTTGCAGTGGAACCCGCGGCACCCCGCCAACCGGGCCGTCAACTGGGGTGGCTACGGGGACGTGGGCGACCTGCAGTCGATCCTGCCCGGGTCCACATCGCCGCTGCCGTCCACGCCCGACGACCCGAACACGCGCGACTACCCGTGGCAGGAGGCGTGGCCGTACCGGCTGCGGGTCAGCCGGGTCGACGGTGGCTGGCGGGCGGAGGTCACCGACCTGGTCAGCAACGAGACATCGCTGATCCGCGACCTGCAGGCCGGCGGTGACCGCCTGACCGGCCTGGTGGTGTGGAGCGAGGTGTTCGCCTCGTGCCACGACGCCAGCGCCGTGGCCCGATGGTCGGCCATGCAGGCCGAACGGGCCGACGGCACGGTCGTGTCGCCCCGGTCGGTGGGGCTCACGTTCCCCAGGGAGGGGTGTCCGAACACCGACGCCCTGGCCGACGCGGTCGGCATCCTGCAGGTGAGCCATACCACTCGCCGGGCCCGCGACGGCGACAGCATCGCCGTGCCCGGCTGAGGGTGCTGGGGCTGGCCCCCGGCTGTTCTCGGCTACGTAGGAGACACATACGTCTCTTTCGCGGCCGAGAACGGGGTTCCGGAGCGATTCCGGCTGGGTGGCCGGGCGCCGGGCCCGCTAACCTCAATTGGCCGCCCGGACTCGCGTCCGGTCCGGCCTGGCGACGTGGCCGAGTGGCTTAGGCAAGGGCCTGCAAAGCCCTGTACCCGGGTTCGATTCCCGGCGTCGCCTCTGTGGACTCCAGGGGTGAACTCCCTGTTCAGAGGCCAGTGTGGTGGTCTCGGTTCGTGTTGGTTGATGTCAGCCTGTGCTGACGAATGTCGGCCGATTCGCCCCCCACTCACCCCCCAACCACCCCCCACGGGTGCGCGGGACGGAGGCGCCATGGCGCACATCGAGAAGCGACGGGGGAAGTACCGGGCTCGGTTCGCCGATCCCCTCGGACGGATCCAGTCCCGCACGTTCACCCGTCGCGGCGACGCCGAGCGGTTCCTGCGCGAGGTCGAGGCCGACCGGGTGCGCGGTCTGTGGGTCGACCCTCGGGACGCCGAGATGCCGCTCGCGACGTGGGCGGCCGAGTTCCTGCTCCTGTCGCGCCGGCTGGCGCCCACCACCCAGGAGACCTACCAACGCGACCTCGAGCGCTACGTGCTGCCCCGCTTCGGCCACTACCGGCTCGGCCAGCTGCCGGCCGACGAGATCGAGAACTGGCAGAACGACGAGATCGCCGCCGGCATCGCCCCGTCGTCGGTCCACCGCCACTTCCGGACGCTGCGGCGCCTGCTCCAGGTCGCCGTCCAAAAGCAGAAGATCCTCGCCAACCCGTGCGACCGGGTTGACCCGCCCCGGGTGCCCAAGCGGGAGATGACGTTCCTCGACTGGGACGAGGCCGTGCGCCTGGCCGAGGCCCACGGTGATCGCTACCGGGGCCTGATCTACCTCGCGGTGGACAGCGGGATGCGCTGGAGCGAGCTGGTGGGGTTGCGGCGGGGGAGCGTGGACCTCCTATATCGGAAGGTGCGCGTGACCGAGCAGCTCGTGCAGTTGGCGGACGGCTCGTTCCACCGCAAGGAGCCCAAGACGGCGGCCGGGGTGCGCTCGATCACCATCTCCACGTTCACGGCCACCGTCCTGGCGGCGCACTGGGACGTGTACGTGCGGCCGGCGAAGGACGCGCTGGTGTTCACCAACGGTGCCGGTCAGCCCATGGCCTCATCGAGCTTCCTGACGCACCACTTCACGAAGGCCCAGCGGGCCGCCAGGGTGTCGTGCCGCTTCCACGACCTGCGCCACACGAGCGTCGCCCTGGCGATCCAGGCCGGCGCCCACCCGAAGGCGATCCAGGCCCGCATGGGCCACAGCTCCATCAACGTCACGCTCGACCGCTACGGCCACCTGTTCCCCGAGCTGGACGCAGGCATCGCCGACGCCTTCGGCGCCGCACTCCAGGAGGCCACGGCGCGGCGGGGCTCGGTCGTCGTAGCGGACCATTCAGCGCCTGACCCGAGGTTGGGCCTGCCATTCGCTCCTCAGGACGTCGGTGCCGGGTTGGGGAAGACCCGGAGCGTTGCGCCGTCTGCGTCGGCGGTGAGCACATAGAGCGTGCCGAACCGGATCGCCGCCGACGGGAGCGTGGGGAGACCGTAGGAGTCGCCGGGCACCTCGATCGGCGCGGTGAGGGTCGAGCCTTCGAAGCGGAGGATCTCGATCGGTGGCGATTGTCCTTCGGTGATGTTTGCGGCCTGGACGGCGATGGTCACCACGTTGTCGCCGGGGAGGTGCTCGTAGGCCGGCACAGTCCCGACGCCCGTTGGCAGCCGGATGGTGACCGGGCCGGCGGCCGTCTCTACTTCGAGGAGCTTGTTGCCCGCGGCTCGGTACTGCGCCGACGACGGTGGGTCGTTGGCCGGGTCTTCGAACGTGGGAGTGAGCGTGGACAGGCGGAGCATCGGTCGCCACACGGCGCCGAAGCTGTAGAGGATGTCGCCTCGGGCCTCGAGGCGCGTCGGGTACCACTGACCGAACACATCGGCGGCGGGGGAGTTTCGACGTCGTGGCTCCCGATGAGATGTCGATGACCCGGAGCGCGTCGGCGGTGAACAACAGGAGCCGACCGGACGGGTCGACGAAGGTCGTGCCCGAGACGGGCGCGTCGACCGGGATGTACCGGACGGTGCCGGCGATGTCAACGGTGACGACGCGTTGATTGACGCCGTCGTAGATGTACGCCGTGCGGTCCGGTCCGACCGAGAGACCGGAGGGTCCGACGCCTTCGCCCTGCGACGGCGGTACGTCCTTGCCGAGCGCACCGGCTCCGTTGCCCCACGCAAAGTGCACGGTCAGAGCGGCCACGCCGGGCCGTTCCTGGCCCGGCTGGACGTCGTAGACCAAGGGATCGCTCGTCGCAGCCGACGACGTGGTTGCAGCCATGGAGGACGGCGCCTGCGACGTTGGCGGTGGCGGTGGGGTCGTGCCGGTCGGCTGTGGCCAGTTCTCACCAACGATTCGCCGAGTTCCGAGGGGTTCGTCAAGCGTGACGGTGTACGGCGTGACGGGGTTGCCGGGACACGCCGGCAACTCAACGCCTTGAACGGGCGTCACGGTGACCGAAATGGCGACCTCGTCGGCGGTGTAGGTGACGGCGGTCTTGATGCGGCCGGTTGCTGGCTGGCCGCTTGCGCACGCCGTCTCTTCCACTTCGATGTCGACCGTTCGGCTCTCGGGCGTGGGCGGCCTGTCGGGGGATACGCGCCAGTGCGCGAAGCTGACAACCTCGGTGAGCGACGTGTCCTTCGGGCTCGCGTCACGGTTCGCTCCTCGCAGGAAGAGGCCGCTTCCGCCTACGGCGACCGCGGTCATGACCACAGCGGCGATGAGGAGGCGCGGCCGGGGAAAGCGGCGTTCGTCGGCCGGCGCTGCGGCGAGGTCGATCTCCACGTCAGCCGGATGGGCATCTCCGACCTGCGAACTGGCTGCTTCGGCGACGGCCTCGCTCCACACCGCCGCTGATCCTCGCTCGACGCCGTAGACCGCGGCTCGTTCGAGGAGCCCTGCTACCTCATCCATCGTTCCTCGCTTCCATGTCGCCGGGCAGTGCCCGCCTTGCTCTCGTCGCTCGCATCCGTAGCGCCGCTTCTGGGCGCTCGAGCAGTTCGGCGGCCTCGGCGAACCTCCATCGCTCCACCGCGGTGAGGTACAGCAATGCGCGATCGATCGGGTCCAGCGCCATGAGGTCGGCGAGGTCGGAGGGGTAGCTCGGCTCCGTCGACTCGGGCCCGACGAGCCGGGCGTGGACCCGCTCGCGGCGTTGTTCGGTGGTGCGCCGTGTGAGTTCCAGGTTCAACATGGTTCGGCGCAGGTAGGCACCGACGTCGGTGACGGGCTCTGTTCCCGTTCGCCGCATGTAGCGAACACATGCCTCCTGGACCAGGTCGTCGGCGTCAACGACCGGGGCGCCGATCGCTCCCGCGAACCGTCGCAGCCCTGGGTACAGCTCGGCGAACTGCGCCTCGGTCAGGCTGGCCCGCCCGGAGACCGTCGAGGGCCGGGGCGGCGAAGGTTCGCGCATCACCTCTTACGACTCCTGAACCGCCCGAAGTGCAACACCGTGACGCAGATCGCCGCGCAACACTTCACAGGTCGAGGTCGATGTCGTCGACGAGGCCGACGGCCGGGTCACCAGCGATGTCCAGCGCGTATTCGTCGAGGCCGGCCAGGAGCGAGGTGAGCGACGGCTCGTGGCGATGGGCCGCGTCGTGCTGGGCGTGCTCGCCGGCCATTCGATCCCAGGTGGCGCCCGCTACAACGTCGGCCGGGCGGGGTCCCAGATCGCGGGCAAGGCCGGCCGTCGGATCGAGTCGTACCTGCCGAGCGCGGGCTCGGGCGTCGCGGTCGAGTGTGGTGTCGAGCTGGGCGAGTTCGGGTCGGAGCGGGCTGTCGGCCGCAGCCGTTCGCCTGGCGTCGGCGAGGCCGACTTCGAGCTGCTCGATCCGGCGAGCCAGCGATCGGACCGTCGTGCTTGCCTGGTCGATCTGGCGGGGGAGGGCATGGACGGCGCTCTGAGCCTGGGCGAGGTCTTCGGCGTGACGGCGGCGCTTGAGGGGTCGGTCGTACTCGGCAACGGCGGCGTGCGCCTCGTCGAGGCGCGTCCGCAGGTCTTCGAGCTTTGTCTCTGCCGCTCGGTGTTCCTTCTTGGCGGAGGTCAGGGCGTCGGGGATGGTCTCGATGTCCTCTCGGGCCTCGTCGAGGTGCTCGATGATGTCGGATCGGCGGTCGAGCATCGCCCGGAGGCGGACGGGGTCGAGGAGGCCGGGGTGGTGCAGCTGCTGGCCGGCGAGGTCAGCGTGGCGTTCGTGGGCGGGCCGGTCGATCCAGTCGGTGCTGAGGCACTGGGCGAAGACGTCGCGGGCGGTCTCTTCGCCCGTGACGGCGAGGTAGGCGTGGTTGCTCTCGGTGCCACGGGTCAAAGGCACGTAGAGGTTGCGGAGGTCGGTCGGCTTGTCGATCACGACGAGGGCGTGCTGCACGGTGCGGCCTTGGGCGGCGTGGCCGGTGGAGGTGTAGGCGAGTTCGACGTGGTCTCGCACGTACGGGGCCGGGAGGCGCACCGTGCCGCTCGTGCCGGCCACGGTGATGGTGTGGTCGGGGTGAACGTGGGTGATGGTCCAGCGGGCGCGGTTGCGGACCATGTCGCCCTGGTCGGTTCGGAGCTGGCGGTCGTTCTGCCGTGTGGCGATCTCGTCGCCGACGTAGAGGGTCGTGCCGCCGATGCGGATGGAGCGGCCTGCCGGGTCGAGTTCGCCGGCCCTGAGCCGTAGTCCCTGGGCGCGGTGGTTGAGGCGGTCGACGGTCTCGTTGGTGGGCGCCATGAGTAGGACGTCGTGACCGGCTTGGCGGTGTCGCCACCAGCGCGACACGGCCTCGCGCTCGATGCCCTCGGGCGTGCCGCTGTGGAGGCGACCCTGCTCCTCGTAGACGTCGACCACGGCATGGTCGCCTCGGCGGAGCTGGAGGCTGGCCTGTCGTTCCCAGGGGTTGGTGAAGCGGTGGACGCGGTCGAGTTCGATGGCGCCGAACGTCTCGGTGAGGAGCCCGAACATGCCACCGCGACCGACGGCGGAGAACTGCAACGGGTCCCCGACGAGCACGACCCGCCAGCCCTTCACGTCGGCGAGGTCGGCGAGCTCGGCGAGCTTCGGGGTGGGGATCATGCCGGCCTCGTCGACTTATGCCGACCTCGGCATAAGTCGACTCATGCCGACATCGGGGTTATGCCGATCGGTGGTGTCGTGGGCGGGTCGGGGCTGGGTGTCTGGTCGGGTGGTGTCGGCATAGTTACAGTGCTTCGAGGAAGGCGAGGAGCGGGTCGGCGGGCTTGAATCGTCCGGGTGTGGCTGATGTCGGGGTGGTTCGTTCGAGTGCTCGTTGTTTGATGGTCAAGTCGGCGTGGAGGTAGGTCTGGGTGGAGCGGATGTCTTCGTGTCCGAGCCATAGGGCGATGACCGAGACGTCGACACCGGCTTGGAGCAGGGCCATCGCGGCGGTGTGTCGCAGTGTGTGGGGCGTGACGTTCTTGTGGGCGAGCGTCGGGCAGTGTTCGGTGGCGGTGGTGACGTGGATGCCGACTCGTCGTTGAACGGCGTCAGGGCTGAGGCGTTTGCCGGTGCGGGTCGGGAACAACGCGTCGTTGGGGAGGCCACCGCGTTCACGTGTCCAGGTTCGTAGCACGGCGACGGTGTTGGTGGTGAGGGGAACGGTGCGTTGTTTGCGGCCTTTGCCCATACACGTGAGGTGCGGGCCGGCGCTCAGGGTGATGTCGCTGCAGTCGAGGCTGGTGAGTTCTGTGAGGCGTAGCCCGGTCTGGACGGCAAGAGCGAGCAGGGCGCGGTCGCGGCGTCCTTCCCAACGGGCGGGGTCGGGTGCGGCGAGCAGTGCTTGAGCCTCGGTGTGGGTGAGGAACGTGACGATCATCTTGTCGTGTCGTTTCTGGGGGATGGCGAGCACTCGAGCGATCAACTCGGCGTGTTCGGGGTGGCGGAGCGCGGCGTAGCGGAACAGCGCTCGGATGGCGGCGAGCCGGTTGTTGCGGGTCTGGGCGGTGTTGTGTCGATCGGTCTCGAGGTGGGTGAGGAACGCGGTGACGATCTCAGCGGTGAGATCATCGAAGCTGAGGCTGCTCGGTTGTTTGCCGGCGCGTTTGGCGGCGAAGCCGACCAGGAGCCCGACGCTGTCGCGGTAGGAGGCGATGGTGGCGGGACTGGCTTGTCGTTGTCGCACGAGTCGTTCGGTGAAGAAGCGCTGCAGGGTGGGGGCGAGCAGGCTCATTGCTTCACCGCCTGGTCGGCTTCGAGCAGCTTGGCGGCATGACCCAACAACTCGGGGGTGGCGGTCAGATAGCGGTAGGTGTAGCGGGGTTCTCGATGCCCGAGGTAGGTCGACAACCGGGGGAGCATGACGGCGACGTCGGTGCCGTTGTGATGCCAACCGGTGAGGGTGCGAACCGCGAAGCTGTGGCGCAGATCATGGATCCTTGGTCGCGACACGCGGGTGGGGTCACCGATCCCGGCGGTGGTGACGGCCCACCGGAAGGTGAGACAGAAGTGGGTGTAGTCGACCGGGGTTCCGGCACCGGATACGAACACCCGTGAACACGCCAGTGACGCGATGGTCTGATCGCGGATCTCCATGCATGACGTGAGCGCGTTGATGGTGCTGACGGTGACGGGAACCTGGCGGGACTTGCCGAACTTGGTCACCCGGATCGTGATCACCGCGTTGTCGGTGTCGATATCGGCGTCGGTGAGACGTATTGCTTCACCGACGCGCATGCCGGTCACCGCGAGCAACCCGATCATGGTGTTCAGCATCACCGCACGCTGGTTGGTGATGGCCGACGCGGCTGCTGTGTCCATCAGCAGATCGATCTCGCTATCGGTGAACAGGTAGGGGCGGCGGCGCTGGGCCCGATAGGACACGATCCCCGCCGGTGGGATCTCGGTGGCCGGGTCGATCCCGGCGAGATATCGGCTGAACCCTCGCACTGCTTGCAGTCGACGCGACGGAGTGGTGCTGGCCGGATCCAGATCCGGATCGAGAACGAACTCGAGCGCCGCGCCCATGGTGACCGTCTCAGCGCCGAGGTAGTTCAGGTAGACGACGAAGCAGTTGAGGACTCGTTCGGCATCGGCGAGCTTGTGGCCCAACCGGCGCCGCAACACCAGATAGTCAACCAACGCATCTGCGAACACGACCGTCATGACGACACCGCCGCCGGCATCGTCGCTTGGGGCCACGCAACGGCAAGTTCGCGCAGGGCGCCATGGTCGACCTTGGCGTAGATCGCCGTGGTTGCCAGGTCCCGGTGACGCAGCACCTGGCTGATGTCACCCAACGCGACACCATGACGCAACATGTCGGTGGCCAACGCGTGGCGGAGCCGGTGCGAGCACACCGGCGGGTCCATGCCGGCGCGGCGGCTGGCGTCGTAGACGATCTTGGACACCGATTGGGGCGCCAACGCTTTCAACGGCGCGAAACACGTCACGAACACCGCCCGACACGGTGTGTCGGGTCGGCCATCCGCAAGGTACGCGGCGATCGCTTCGCCCACATCGGTTGGTAACGGCAACGGGTCGTCCCGGCGGGCCTTGCCCCTCACCACCAACTCACCCGCCCGCCAGTTCACATCATCGAGCTGCAACGCGCCGACCTCGGCCGCCCTCAGACCGAGGCGGGCCAGGATCATCACGATCGCGAAGTTCCGGCGACCGACCGCCGTCGCACAGTCATTGGCGGCCAGGATCGCTTCCACCTCCGCGCTGGACAACGTCGCCGGTAAGGCGGTGTCTCGCCAGCCCGCGACCGGTGGGATCGATGCCGCCAACATCGACGGCGTCGAACCATCGAGGAACAAGAACCGCAACAAGCACCGCAGCTCCGCGACCCGACCCTTGGCCGAGCCGATTGACACCCGCTCGGTCTCGGCCAACAAGAACTCGTGCACGCTTGACCCAGTCAGATCCTCGGCGCCGCAACCCCCGGACCGTTGCGCACGGGCAGTCAGGAAGCATCTCGCAGTGTCCTCGTAACGGCGGATCGTGCTCGCCGCCAAGGCCCGCTCCTCGATCATCCAGGACCGGTAACGGGCGAGCAACTCACCCGTGGCGGTCGCTGCGACGGTCTCGTCGGGAATCACGCCAGCACCACGCAGACAGGCGGCCAGCGGCCCCAGCGCACGGCGCCCGGCCGGGCGCTCGACCCCCGCCCGACACACCGCACTGAACTCACCGAGCCGTCCGACCGTCAGATCCGCCGGACCCAACCCGTTGACGATCATCCAATCGCTGAGCCGGCCCACCTCCCACAACTTCCGGCCCACCCCACCGCGCGTGTAGCCCAGCCCCGCCAACAACTCCCGGTATCCGTGCGCGTACGAGGCCAACGGGCCCACGTCCGCTCTCGCGATACGTGCCATCACCACCATCTCCTGTTCTCCCCGGCACGACGCCAAGGTCACAAGAAGCGTTCACGAACCCCGGGACTATGCCGACCCCAAGAACCACCCCTCGCGTGACCACTCAACAGCGACACCCCTCGACAACCAGGCTCCCGGCGCGGTTCGGCATAACCCCGATGTCGGCATGAGTCGACGATCACGGTCGAGCCGACGGGGAGGTCGTAGACGTGGTCGGGCGGTCGGGCGAGGCGGTGTTCGATGAGGAGCTTGTCGATCGTGTCGGCCACCACGCCGGTTTCGGTGCCGAGGACCTCGGCGGCCGTGGCTGACGGAGCGACCCCGAAGACGGGGCGGCCCTCCGCTCGTAGTTGTTCTACAGCGGGCGTGAGGGCGGTCGTCTTGCCAGTGCCGGCGGGTCCGACGACGAGGACGATGTCGGCGTGCCCGGCGGTTGCCGCGGCGGTATGGGCCTGGCCGGCGCTGAGCTGTCGCCCGCTGCGGTTGGCGGCGTGAGGGTTATCGGTGCCGTCGTGGACGAGGCGGCGGTCGACCCAGTCGATGAGCGCAGCTTCCTGGTCAAGGATCGCCTGCGTGGTCAACGCCCGGTCGGTCGCGGCTTCGGTCACAGGCCGGCCGTCGCGGCGGAGCAGCACACCGTGTGGCGCCGGGCGGGAGACGTCGACACACTCCGCGTTGGCCAACCGCTCACTCGCCTGCTCCAACCACACACTTAGGGCCTGCGAGGGAACAACTCGGTCCTCGCCGACGTCAGTGAGCGCTGCGCCACAGCGCTCCCGGCCGCCCGAGGTGCTCAAGTAGTTCTTGCGCG
>JAYVMH010000186.1:0-7232 GCA_043759015.1 Actinomycetota bacterium | reverse complement strand
GCCGACTTCTTTGCGGGCGCTTTCTTGGCTGCCGCGCGCTTGGTCGCTGCGGCCTTCTTGGCCGGCGCGCCACCCTTCTCGATGATCGTCTCGCGTCGCACGGCGAGCAGTTCGTAGGCCCGCTCGGGCAGCATGGCGTCGAGCCGGTCGCCCTTGGACAGGGATGCGTTGGTCTCGCCGTCGGTGACGTACACCCCGAACTTGCCGTCCTTCGCCACGACGGGGCGACCGCTGACGGGATCGTTGCCGAACTCCTTCAACGGTCCCTTGGCGGCCATGTTGGTGGCGCCGCCGCGCCGGAACACCTTCGGCTGGCTGAAGATGCCGATCGCCTCGACGAGCGTGATCGTGAGCAGTTGCTCCTCGCTCGTGATGTTGCGGAAGTCCTTGCCCTTCTGCACGTACGGGCCGTACCGACCGTTGTTGGCGACGATCTCCTGGCCGTCGGACGGGTCGGCTCCGAGGCTGCGCGGCAGCAGCAACAACTCGCGCGCTTCACCGACGCTGATCCGCTCGAAGACCATCGTCTTGAACAGACTCGCCATCTTCGGCTTGTCGAGCCCTGGCGGCAGGTTGTCGGGTGCGCCCCATTGCACGTACGGGCCGTAGCGACCGTTCTTGGCGAACACGGGAAAGCCGTCGAGCTCGCCGATCGGTTGGTCGCTCTTGGGCGCCGCCAACAGCTGCAGCGCGAGCTCGAGGGTCAGTTCGTCCGGCGCGAGGTCGTCGGGGACGCTGGCGGTGTCGTCGCCGCGCTTCACGTAGGGCCCGTACTTGCCGGGCTTGACGACCACCTCGTTGCCGTCCGGATCGGTGCCGATGGGAAACGTGTTCACCTCGGCGGCGTCGATGTGGTCCAGGTTCTCCTCGACCATCCGCTTCAGGCCCGGCAGGTGCTCGGCCTCGTCGCCGAAGTAGAAGTGCTGCAGCCAATCCTGCTTCTGCCGTTCGTTGCGCGCGATCGAGTCCAGGTCTTCCTCGATGCGGGCGGT
Source organism: Actinomycetota bacterium (assembly GCA_043759015.1). Lineage (GTDB taxonomy): Bacteria > Actinomycetota > Acidimicrobiia > Acidimicrobiales > Ilumatobacteraceae > UBA668. The sequence goes on along the minus strand of JAYVMH010000186.1, from coordinate 6,240 downwards.
GAACGCGTAGTCGACGAGCCCGTCGAAGTGCTTCTCCATCAGACCGACCACCGCGAATGCGGTCCAGGTGGGCACGAGCGCCTGGCCCTTCTTCCACACGTAGCCGCGATCCTGCACGGTCTGGATGATCGACGCCCACGTGCTCGGCCGGCCGATGCCGAGCTCCTCGAGCCGCTTGACGAGCGACGCCTCGGTGTAGCGGGCAGGCGGCGTCGTGGCATGGCCGTTGGGTGTGAGCGACGCGACGGGCACGGGCTGGCCGACGGTCAACGGCGGCAGCAGCGCCTCGCGCTCGTCGTCGTTCTCGGACTCGTCGGTGGACTCGACGTACACCTGGCGATAGCCGGCGAACGTGATCGTGGTGCCGCTGGCGGCGAACTCGCAATCGGTCGGGGCAGCGGCCGTCTCGGCAGCCTTCGCGCCGAGCCGCACGCTGACGGTGGTGCCGCCGGCGTCGGCCATCTGCGACGCGAGGGTGCGTTGCCAGATGAGGCGGTAGAGCGACATCTCCTGGCCGTTGAGCTCCGCGGACACGGCGTCGGGGCTGCGCAGTGGTGTCGCCGGCCGGATGGCCTCGTGGGCCTCCTGTGCGTTCTTCACCTTCGTCGTGAACTGCCGCGGCGCGGGTGAGAGGAAGTTCTTGCCGTAGCTCCTCTGCACCTCGGCGCGCACTGCGCCGAGTGCTTCGTCGCTGAGCACGACGTTGTCGGTGCGCATGTAGGTGATGTAGCCGCGTTCGTACAGACCCTGCGCGATGCGCATCACCTGCGCAGCGCCGAGCCGCAGCTTGCGCCCGCCCTCCTGCTGCAGCGTGCTGGTCATGAACGGAGCCTTCGGGCTGCTCCGATACGGCTTCTGCTCCACCGAGCGGACGGTGAACGGCGCCGATTCGAGTTCCGTCGCCAGCGCGCGGACGCGACCCTCCGGTACGACGACGACCGACTTCTTGGGCACGCCGTCGGAGCTGAAGTCCTTGCCGGTGGCGACCTTCGTACCGTCGAGCGCGACCAAGGTGGCGGCGAAGGCCGGGCCCGTAGCGGTGAGCAGTTCGATGTCCCAGTACGAGGCGGTGACGAACGCGATCCGTTCGCGCTCGCGCTCCACGATCAGGCGGACCGACGGGCTCTGCACTCGGCCGGCGCTGAGGCCGCGGTTCACCCGTCGCCAGAGCACCGGCGACACCTCGTAGCCGTAGAGGCGGTCGAGGAGGCGGCGCGTCTCGGCCGCGTCCACCAGCCCGTAGTCGAGGCCGCGGGGGTTGGCGACGGCCTGGTCGATGGCCGACTTGGTGATCTCGTGGAAGACCATGCGCTTCACCGGGATCTTCGGCTTGAGGTACTCGAGGAGGTGCCAGCTGATGGCTTCCCCTTCTCGGTCCTCGTCCGTCGCGAGGTACAGCTCGCTGGCGTCCTTCATCGCCGCCCGGAGGTCTTTGATGACCTCCTTGCCGCGGACCGTCAGCTCGTACGTGGGCTTGAAGCCGTTGTCGACGTCGATCTGCAGACCCTTGCTCGGGAGGTCCGCGACGTGACCGACCGAGGCGCGCACATCGAAGGCGTTCCCGAGGAACTTCGAGATGGTCTTCGCCTTGGCCGGCGACTCCACGATGACGAGCGGTCTGGGCATTGAGGCGTATCGCTAGGTGATGGAGGCCCGTCTTGTCAAGCCGCCCGGGTGACCTCCGGCGGTCGGTTCAGCCGGCGAGGTGGTGGAGCACGAGCTCGATCGACCCGTTGTAGGTGTGGTCGGCCGGCGCGTCGCCGAAGCCGGTGTGAGTCAGGCGTGCCGGGTCGATGTTCAGGTAGGTGAAGATCTGGAACACCCTGTCGGCATGTGTCTGGGAGAGCGCTCGATCCGTGTCGGCGGGGCCGGGGCCGGCCGTGTAGCCGTTGATGTCCACCGTCAGCGCAGGATGGGCGACCATCAGTTGCACGACCGCAATGATGTAGTTCAGGTCGTTGATTTCGAATGGAGTGGTGACCGAGACGAAGTGGAACGAGTCGGGTGTGAGGAAGCGGTCGGTCACCCCGGCCGGCGCGCCCGGCGCGACCACGAGATGATCCACGAGTGTGGCCGCGCCGGCGACGGTGATGATCGCGGCGTCGACCGCGGCGTGTGTGGCGGCATCCGCCACGCTTCCTTCCAGGGTGACCGCGCCGTTGCGGAAGGTCGCCACGCGCTCCGTCGCGCCCGCCTCTGTACTGCTCGTGGTCGTGGTCGTGGTACTGGTCGTGCTCGTGTTCGTCGGGTTCGGGGGCAGGGTGATCACGATCGGGGTGGTCGTGCTGGGCGCGATCGTGGTGAGCGCCGTCGGCACCGCGGTGGTCTGACTCGGTCCGGATGACGATCCACCGCCGGTGACCAGGCTCACCAACAGGATGATGGCCGCGAGAGCACCGACACCGAGGAGCACGTAACGCCATCGCGGTGGCCGCGGTGGTGGCGCCTTCTGCTGAAGGAGCCGGTCGACACGAGCAAGGAGTTGTTCGACGCGCTCCCGGCTGTCGTCAGGACTGCTCATCCGGGGCCTGCGCCGCCTCGTCGCCGGAGTGCACGAGCGCCAGCAGTTGCATGATGTGCGTCTGCGCCGTCGTCAACTGGTCCTTGATCATCGAGCGTTGCGACTTGAGGTCGTCGATCTTGGCCTGCACGGCGGCGTGCTCGGTCGTCTTGACGTCGAGATCGGCTTGTGCCGCGGTGGAACGTCGCTGCTGGTCGGCCTCCGCCGCGGTCCGCATCTCCTGGGCCCGCTTGGCTGCCTCCTCGACGCCGGCATCGGCCTGCCGGCGCGCCTCGGCGATGAGCTGATCGGCGTCGATCTGCGCCCGCTGACGGATCGCGGTTGCGGCCATCTCGCCGGCGGAGACGGCCGAGGCGGCATTGGTCGTCGCATCCTCCGTCACGCGGGCGATGCTCGCCCGGGCGGCGTCGAGCAGCGCGTTCGTCTCGGTGCTCCAGTGGGCGAAGACGTCCTCGTCGGACTTCACCTTCGTCGGCGCCTGTTCGAGCTCGGTGATCCGTCCCTTCAGACGTTCGTTCTCCGCTGCCATGTTCTTCAGCTCGCCGGCGAGCGAGCCGACGAGGCTCTGCACCTGGCCCGGATCGAAGCCGCGGCGTACGAGCTCGAGCTCGGTCGCCTGCTCGGTCGCCTGCTCGGTCGCCTGTACGAAGCCTTCAACGACGTTTTCCATGTTCATGACTGCCGCCCCATAGAACATGAAGTGTGCGGATCGGTGGCGATTTCGCAAGCTCCTGAGGAGAGCTTGCGACACTCTTGAAAGAACAAGGTTGTAGTTCGGTCAGTCGACCGAGACCAGCTCGCGTTCGTCGTTCGGTGTTGCGGGTCGGTCGTCGGTGTGCTTGCCTTCGACATCCAAGCGCGGCAGCGCACGGTCGAGCCACTTGGGGATCCACCAGTTGCGCGCACCGAGGAGCTCCATCGTGGCGGGCACGAGGACAATGCGCACGAGCGTGGCGTCCACGAACACAGCGACGCCCATTCCCAGTCCGAACAGCTTCAGCTGGCGGTCCACGCCGAGCACGAAGGCGGAGAACACGCACACCATGATCAGTGCCGCGGCAGTGATCACGCGGGCGGTGACGGCGAGTCCGTCGGCGACGGCGGTTGCGTTGTCGCCGGTGCGATCGAACTCCTCCTTCATCCGCGACAGGAGGAACACCTCGTAGTCCATCGAGAGCCCGAACACGATCGCGAACAGCATCATCGGCGCCCATGCCTCTACGGGGCCGGGCTTGCCGACGCCGATCAGCGAAGCGCCCCAACCCCATTGGAAGATGGCGACGATCACGCCGTACGCGGCACCGACGGAGAGAAGGTTCATGACGACGGCCTTCAACGGCACGAGCAGGCTCCGGAACACCAGCATCAGCAGCAGGAAGCTGACGACCAGCACTCCACCGATGAGCAGCGGAAGGCGGCTGCCGAGATACGAGGCGAAGTCGGCGGAGGCGGCAGTGAAGCCTCCGACCTTCACCGAAAGGCCCGAGGAGGGCAGCAACGTGCCGCGGAGCCGGTTGACGAGATCGGTGGTCGCCTTGTCCTGCGCGCTGGTCTTCGGGTACACCTGCCACAGGTAGATGCCCGTGTCGACCGAAACCGGTGGCGACGCGAACGCGACGTTCGGGTCGGCGACGACGCGCTTGGTCACCTCTGCGAGCGTGCCGGCATTCGCCCGCGGGTCGTTGGTGACGAGCACGAGTGGCGATCCGAAGCCGGGGCCAAAGCCGTCGGCCAGCAAATCGTACGCCTTGCGAGCGGTGTAGTTGGTGGGCAGGTTGCCGGTGTCGCCGAAGCCGAGGCGAATGTCCAACAAGGGGAACGCCAGCACCAGCAGGACCGCCGCGCCGCCGACGAACGCGGGCCACGGCCGGCGCTGCACCGTACGGCTCCAGCGCCACCAGAACTGCTGCTCCTTCGGCTTGTCCTTGTGCCCCGGCAAGGCGGTGCGCAACGAGTGCAGCGACGGGAGGAAGCTGACGCCCCACACGGCTGCACCCAACAGCATGCCGACGAGGAACACCATCAGCTGGCTGGTGACGATGGCGGCGACCGACGACAACACGGCGAGACCGACACCCGCACCCGCGGCCCGCGTGGTGACCTCGATGCGCTTGCCGGCGAACCCGAGGAACGCGGGCAGCACGGTGAGCGATGCGATAACCATGACCAACACCGAGAGCGCGCTGGCGACGGCGATGCCGCGCACGAACGAGATGCCGACCACGAACAGGCCGAGCAGCGAGATCATCACGGTGACGCCGGCGAACAACACGGCGCGGCCCGAGGTGTCGACCGCGCGGACCGCAGCCGACTCCGGGTCGAGTCCGCTGCGCAGACCCTCGCGGAAGCGAGTGACGATGAACAGCGCGTAGTCGATCCCGACGCCCAGCCCGATCATCGCCGCCATCTGGGTGGAGAACTCCGGCATGACGAGGAAGTGAGAGCCGATGCCGACGAGGCCGATGCCCGTGGCGAGCCCGAACAGTGCCGTGCCGACCGGGAGCCCCATAGCCAGGACCGACCCGAACGCGAGCAGCAGGATGATCACCGCGGCGATCAGCCCGAGCGCCTCACTGGGCGGGAACTCGAACTGACCGAACAATTGACCGCCGTACTGGATCTGCAGGTTCGGCACGCGGACAGCGCTGCCGAGCGCCTTCACCTCATCGGCGAGCTTGCGCTGTTCGGTCTGACCCTTCAACGTGTACTGGATCTCGCCGAAGGAGATCGGCTTGGTCGGGCTGTTGAATCGCGCGCCCTGCTCGGTGTACGGGCTGGTGACCACGATGCCTTCGATGCCGGCGACCTCGGTGAACAGGTGGGTCATCGCCGCCTTCACCGCCGGATCGGCGGTGCCCTGCGGTGCGGTGAAGACGATCTGCGCGGCGGCGCCACCCTGGCTGCCCTTGCCCACCGCCCGCAGCAGGTTGCTGACTTCGCGAGCCTCACCCTTGGGGAGCTCGAAGCCGGTGTGGTAGTTGGACATCTTCGCGCCGACGGCCGAGATGATGATCAGCAACGGCAGCCAGATGCCGAAGACCATCAGCTTCCGACGACGAAAGCTGAATCGCGCGAGCCGGGCAAGCATGAGGGAGTCCTCCCGTTGGGCCACCGGGGGAATGGCCGTACCGATTTTGCAACGCTACCGTTGGGCAAATCGGCACAGAACGTGACATTCGACTCGGGTGGACGGATCAAGCGCGGACGCGTTGGAGCGAGCTGGGGTCGCCCGCCGCCGCGGGTCGGGTGAGCCGGCTCGATCGCGGATGGAGCACCGTGCTGCTCGACCTCGACGAACCGCCCATCCGCATGCGCAACATCGGTGCCGACGTTGCTGTGGGCGATTTCGTGGTGGTCACCGACGATGGAGAGCGCATTCAGGAGGTGCTGCCGCGACGGAGCGCGTTCATCCGCCGCGCGTCCTTCGAGGGCAATCGTGCGGCGGCCCACACCATCGCCGCCAACGTCGACGTGGTGATGCTCATCCACTCGCTCACCTCGCCCCCGAACCAGCGGCGCCTGGAGCGCGAGTTGGTTCTGGCATGGGACAGTGGCGCCAGGCCCGTGGTCGTGCTCACCAAGACCGACCTGGTGGCGCAGGCGTCGGCCTCGGTCGACTCGCTGCAGGATGTGGCGCCGGGTGTCGATGTCTGCGTCGCGAGTGGCATCACCGGTGAGGGTGTGGAGGATCTCCGCAGGTACGCGGCGGGGAACTCGAC
>JAYVMH010000185.1:0-16579 GCA_043759015.1 Actinomycetota bacterium | reverse complement strand
GCGACGTTCAACGCGGCCGACGGGAGCGACCGCTGGTTCGGCTGGTACGCCACGCCGGTCGGCAGCGGCGCGCAGCCCGATCTCGGTACGACGACCGGCACGGTCGCGGGTGCCCCGGCCTCGGTGCGCGACAGCGACGGCGGCATCGGCATCGTGCAGGGCGTGTGGGGCCCCGTCGACGGCTACATGTTCACCGGTGCGGCGTCCAACGTCACGAAGAACGAGTTCTTGGCGATCGCCGACGAGCTGCGCGTACAGCACGGCAAGGCAGTCGTGCTCCACCGGGTCGCGCTCGGCACGCTGCACCCGATCAGCCGGTTCGCCGACTACTTCGAGATCGTCAACATGATCCAACGAACCCGGCAGAACGGCCTGCACCTCGAGGGGGTCGTCGGCGTGTACTACCGCAAGGGCGCGTCGATCGTCTCGATGCCGGCCAATCGATCCGCGCTCGACACCGTGCCGTTCGCACTCAGCACCGCGGGCGACAAGCCCGAAGTGACGACCGTGCGCGGTCAGCGAGCCCTCGGTTTCCTGCCCGCCGGCACGCGGAGTGCCATCGAATCGCCGACGGTGATCTGGTGGGAATCGGGCCGTCTGCTGATCGTGAGCGGCGGGTTCGACCTGAAGTCCACGATCACGCTTGCCAACTCCGCTCATCAGGCCACCACGTCGGAGTGGACGGCGGTCAGCGCGGTCAACTGACCAGCGGGGCACCGAGCTCGGCGGCCAGTCGGGCGACGGCATGGAGAGGGAGGCCGACGACGTTGCTCACGCTCCCCTGCACCCGTTGGACGAACACGCCACCGGCGCCCTGCACGGCATAGGCGCCGGCCTTGTCCAAGGGCTCGCCCGTCGCCACGTACCAGGCGACCATCGCCTCGTTCAGCGGCGTGAACGTCACGAGTGAGGTGATCACCTCGCTGACGATCCGGTCGCCGATGCGCAACACCACGCCCGTATGGACCCGGTGGGTACGCGCGGACAGGCGGCGCAGCATGGCTGCCGCCTCCGCCGCATCCGCAGGCTTCCCGAGGATCTCCCCACCGAGGTCGACCGTGGTGTCGGCGGTGATGACCAACACGCCGGCCGGAACGGACAGGGCATGCGACTTGTCGAGGGCCACCCGGCACACATACGCGGCGGGTGGTTCACCGGCGTGCGGCGTCTCGTCGACATCGGGGGCCCTGACCGTGAACTCGATGCCGAGCTGGGCGAGGAGGTCGCGGCGACGGGGCGAGGCAGAGCCGAGGACGACGTTCATCCGCCGGAGAGCGCCATCACGGTGTCGTCGTCGGGCACCGCGTCGTCGTCGAGGTGATCGAGGTACCCGTCCGGGAGCGCGACCCTGATCGGCCCGTTCGTGTGGCCGCGGCGAATGCGCTCGCCGCCGGGCACGATCTCGATGGTGAGATCGAGCATGGCGATGAGGTCGTCGAGCTCGGCCAATGAGGACACCATGCCGAAGCGACCACGCATCTCGCCGCCGACCGGATAGCCCGTGAAGTACCAGGCGGTGTGCTTGCGGAAGTCGCGCATCGCGTGCGCTTCGCCGAGGTGCTCGGCCAGCAGCGCCGCATGGCGGCGCATCACCGAGCACACACCGCCGAGCAGCGGGGTCGGCTGCACAACGCGTCCGGCGAGCGCATCCACGAGGTCGCGGAACAACCATGGCCGGCCGAGGCATCCGCGGCCCACGACCACGCCGTCGCAGCCGGTGTGGCGCATCATCGCAACCGCATCATCGGCCTCCCAGATGTCGCCGTTGCCGAGCACCGGGATCGCCGTCACTGCCGCCTTCAACTCGGCGATGGCATCCCAGTCGGCGATGCCGGCGTAGTGCTGCTCGGCCGTGCGGGCGTGCAGGGCGATGGCGGCGACGCCTTCATCGGCGGCGATCCGGCCGGTCTCCACGTGGGTGAGCAACGAATCGAACAGACCCTTGCGGAACTTGATCGTGACGGGCACTCCGTAGGGAGCGGCGGCGGTGACCGCGGCACGGATGATGGCGCGGAGCAGCTTCGGCTTGGCGGGCACAGCGGCGCCACCACCGCGGCGGGTCACCTTGGCCGCAGGGCAGCCGAAGTTCATGTCGAGATGATCCACGAGGTCCTCTGCGCACAGCTTGCGGACGGCTTCGCCCACGGTGGTGGGATCGCTGCCGTACAGCTGGAGGCTGCGCGGTCGTTCGTCGGCTCCGAACGTCATCATTCGCTCGGTCTTGGCGTTGCCGTGAACGACGGCGGTGGCCATCACCATCTCGTTCACGTAGACCAGACCGGGCGCGAACTGCCGGCACATCGACCGGAACGGCGCGTTGGTGACGCCCGCCATCGGCGCCAGCACGACGGGCGCCACCGGTTCGATCGTGCCGATGTTCATCGGAACCCAAGGTATCGCCCCTGCGGCCCACCCCCGTGGGAACAACAGCACACAACATCCGGTCTCGGTCGCACTCACCACCTGAGCCCAAGGTGGTCCTGCGTGTGACACAGAGCGAGGAAACGGAGAGGTGGGCGGCTCGTCGGTGCCACCGAAGTCAGGCGGCTGGGACGGTGCCGCAATGGACGAGCACGGGGATGCCGCCGTTCGTGGTCTCCAGCACCGGGGCGAGCGGGAGACGCAGGCGCGTCACCGGGGTGTCACGCGAGGCGAACAGCGCGACGCGCCAGCCGGCAGCTCGTTCCCGGAGCACCGCACCAAATCGGTCGTAGAGATCGCGGACATCGGGGCCGCCCACCCGCGCCCCGTACGGCGGGTTGGTGACGATCCATCCGGGCGAGCTCGGCAACGTCAGGTCGCTCACGGAACGGCGCACGACCTCGATCGCGTCGCCGACGCCGGCACTCGCCGCATTGGTCACCGCCGCGGCGATGGCCCCTTCGTCGCGATCGGAGCCGATGATCGGCGGGCAGCGTTCGATGACGTCGCTGTCCGCGCCGTTCACCAGCCGTTCCCAGCCGGCGGCGTCGAACGACGGCCACGACATGAACTGGAACGACCGATGACGGCCGGGCGCCATTCGCCTTGCACGCATCGCCGCCTCGATCAGGATCGTGCCCGACCCGCAGAAAGGATCCACCAACGGCTTGCGCACGTCCCACTCGGCGACCGCCACCAGCACCGCCGCAAGCGTCTCGCGCAGTGGCGCCTTCCCCGCGGGTCCGCGATAGCCGCGCTTGTGCAGTGCGAGCCCGGAGGCATCGATGCTGATCGTCGCGACGTCGCGCTGGACCCGCACGAGCACCTGCTGATCGCCGTCGCCCCTCCCGATCTGCTCGGCGACTCGTTCCGCGATCGCGCCCGTGTGGAACAGCTTGGAGTTGCCGTCGGTGGACGCCGACACCGCGACACCACCGTCGGGCAGCCACTGCGACCAATCGACCCTGGCGATCCCGGCGTGCAGCGTGTCGAAGCCGTCGGCCTTGAACCGGCCCACTCGCACGAGCACCCTCGTCGCCAGCCGGGACTTGAGGTGGACCGCCCACAGTTGCGGCCACGTGAGCGAGCAGTTCACGCCGCCGTGCGTCGGATTGGCGGGACGAACGCCGAGACGCGCGAGCTCGGCCTGCGCCAGCGACTCGAGCCCGGGCGTCACGACGACGAAGGCGTCGACCCGCGCGCTCACGAGCCGCTCACAGAAACGTCAGTCGAAGGTTCGGGTACGCCCCTGCGTCGAGCGGCGTGGGCCCGTCGCTGCGCAGGCGGTACCAGCCCGCGGCGGCGATCATCGCCGCGTTGTCCGTGCACATCTCCCGGCTCGGCAGGAAACCGTGGATGCCCGTGTCGGAGCAGACGGAGAGGAACCGCTCGCGTAGCAGCGAGTTCGCGGCCACGCCACCGCCGAGCACCAAGCCACGGGCGCCGACCTGCTCCGCCGCCCGACGCGCCTTGGTGACCAGCACGTCGACCACCGCGGCCTGGAACGACGCGGCGACATCGGCGGTCGCGACATCGGGATGCTTGCGAACGTGGTTCATCACCGAGGTCTTCAGGCCGCTGAAGCTGAAGTCGAGCCCGTCCTGCAGCATTGCCCGCGGGAAGTGGATTGCCTCGGGATCGCCGTGTAACGCCTCCCGATCGACCGCAGGTCCGCCGGGATAGCCGAGGTCGAGGAAGCGGGCAACCTTGTCGAACGCCTCACCGGCGGCATCGTCGATCGTCTGGCCGAGGAGGCGGTACCGACCATGGTCCTGCATCTCGATGAGCATCGTGTGACCACCCGAGACGAGCAGCACCACGAGAGGGAACTGCAGCGTCGGGTCCTCGAGGAACGCGGCGTAGAGGTGCGCCTCCATGTGGTTCACGCCGACGAACGGCACGCCCCACGTGAGCGACAACGCCTTCGCCGCCGACACGCCCACGAGCAGCGCGCCGATCAATCCCGGCCCGATCGTGCACGCCACGGCACCGATCCGCTCGGGGGCGACCCCCGCCTCCACGATCGCCCTTGCGACCATCGGGTTCAGTAGATCCAGATGCGCCCGGCTCGCGATCTCCGGCACCACGCCGCCGAACTGTGCATGCAGATCGACCTGGGTGCTCACCGCGCTCGAGATCACGTCGTTGCCACCCATCACGAGCGCGGCGGCAGTCTCGTCGCAACTGGTCTCGATACCCAGCACCAACGTGTTCTCGTCGATCATCGGACTGCCTCCTCGCACAGCTCACGTACGCGGTCGCGGAACTCCGCACCCTGGATGCCCCGACGCCACATGACGATGGCATCTTCCACGTTCTCGTAGTACCGCTTGCGCACGCCCGCCGTCTCGAACCCGAACCGCTCGTACAACGCCTGGGCGCCGGAGTTGCTCACCCGCACCTCGAGCGTCAACCCGGTGCAGCCGTGTTGGATCGCGGCCATCGCCAACTCGGCGAGCAGCCGCGTGGCGACGCCGCCGCGCTGGTGCGGGCGATCCACCGCGATGTTCGTGACGTGCGCGTCGTCGCCCGCGTACATCACGCCGGCGTAACCGACCACGCGGTCACCCTCACGCGCGACGAGATACGTCCGTTCGCCGCGTCGCATCATCTCGATCTCGCTGGTGAACACGTTCATCGACCACGGCTTCGGATACGACGCCTCCTCGATCGGCATGATCGATGCGAGGTGCCGCCGACGGAGCGTCTCGACCGTGAGTCCCTCGTTGCTCGACTTGCCGAGAAGGCGCGACAGGACGCTCATCGCGCACTCTCGCGAGTCGACCAGTTGATCTGCGCATCCGGCGCACGAAGGTAGAGCGGTTGGATCTCCCACGGGTTCACCCAGTCCTCGCGCAACGCCTTGGCATGCGCGAGCTGGACGAGCGGCGCGGCCGACGGGTACGAGAGGAACTGTTCGGTGAACTCGCACCGCTGCCCGGTGTCGATCTCCTCGCGGTAGCGGAGCGCGCCATCGCCGACGCACAGCACGTTCTGGCCTCGCGCCATGATGTCGCCGACGAGATCGTCCACCTTGCCGACGCGCGGTTCGGTGACGCGTTGCACCCCGTCGGGCACCGGCCGGTAGAACGCGTAGAACAATTCGCCCTTGCGTGCGTCGATCACCGCGGCGATCGTGCGGTCCGAGTATCGCAATGGGAACGCGAGGAGGTCGAGGGAGCTGATGCCGATCATCGGCACGCGCAACGCCTGCGCGATCGCCTTCCCGGCGGCGAGGCCCACGCGCATGCCTGTGAACAGACCGGGCCCGACGTCTACCGCGATGGCGCCGAACTCGGAGATCTCGATGTCCGCTTGACGACACAGGAACTCGATGGCCGGCACGAGCGTTTCTGCATGCCGACGACCACGAGCGACCTCGAACATGCCGAGCACCCCCTCGTGCCCCCCGATGGCCACACTGACCTGCTGGGTGGCGGTCTCGATACCGAGAATGAGCATGTAGTTCCTAGAAGGTTGAGAGGCCGTGAACCTCCTCATCATGCCAGCAGTCGGGGCGTCCAGGGCCATGTCACCCGGCGGGTTGGGGGAGGAACGTGATGTCGACGGCGTCGTCGGTGTGCGCGTAGATGATGAACTGCACGGTGAGGTCACCCGTGGGGGTGCCGCCGATCACGTCGGTGTGGGCGCATACGCCGATCCCCTCAAGGCCACCGCCGCCGATCGGGTCGCTGCCGTACAGGGCGTCGCCGCAGACCTTGTCCATCCCGGTGGCCTTCCACGTCACCGACCGGTCGCCGGTGCTCACCAACAACACCACCGTGTCACCACGTCCCGACAATCGCCCGCTGTAGCCCTTGGTCGCGAGCGTCGTCGCGTCCACCACCGTCGGGCTGGGGTCGGTGCTCACCTTCACGTTGGTCACCAGCGGCTGGTCGGAGTCGGTGGCCACCCGAATGTCGTAGGTGCCGCCCTTGCTCGCCCACAACGCTCCCTCACCGGGCACCACCTCATCGGTGTCGTGGGACTTCACGTTGAAGTGGAGCGGATCGCACAGATGGACGTCGCTGTAGCGGTTGGTACCCCGGAGCGTGGCGCGCATGACGACGTCGCGGCCGGGCGCGCACAGCTGTGCTTGGCCGAGGATGATGGAGCCGTCCTTCACCTCGATGGTGCCGGTGAGTTGATCGACGACTCCCGTCGCCCCGTTGACGCCGCTGGCCAGGGTGCCCGACAGCGTGATCGACGAGCCCGATGCCGAGGGACCGCCCGTCGGCTTGATGACGGTCGTGCCGATCTGCGTCGAGATGGGGTCCGCGGCCAGACGGCCGGTGACCACCTGCGAGTAGGCGACGACGAAGCTGTCGTCGCCCGTGGCTGCGACGTCGTACGCGCATGCGTCCACTTCGGCCTTGGTCGCCGCGGACGACATGCCTGCCCTGCATGCTTCCACCACCTTGATGTCGATCGTGGGCGGCGGTGGCGGTGTCACGCGGAACGTGACCGTGGTCTCACCGGGCCTGTAGTCGAACAGCGATGCCTTCTGCTCGACGTACCAGCGAGGCGCGTACTCGAGGTCGAGGGCCTTCCTGTTGCCGGAATGCTCCGGCCGGCACCGCACCCAATGTCTCGGCCACCGTGGCGACCTGCATCTATGCGACCGACGCGGACCACCGCATCATCATCGCCCTGGCCACAGGCCCCGCCGACATCATGGCGAAGACCAAGGCGGCGGTCGCCAAGCTCGGTCAGACCAAAGTCGACGGTCTCGGTGACGTCGGGTACTCCGCGACGATCGACACGCGGCTCAGTGTCCACTTCCTCCAGGGCTCGACCGAAGTGCTCCTCACGGGCTTCGGACTTCCCGGGGGGATCGACACTCTCGTCGCGCTTGCGAAGAAGGTCTCCGCCGCACTCTGACCCTGGTCGCGGTCTGGATACCGAGGATCAGCACGAGTACCCGCTCAACGCCGTCTCCAGACGGTCCCATCGGGTCGCCCACGACCGACCAGCGCCGTGGACGAGGATCCGCCGGGCGGACTCGTCGTCCACATCGGGTTCGAGGCGGACGAGGAGGTGCTCGCCGAGCGATGGGGCGACGACGTCGCCCCATTCGAGCAGCACGATGCCGTCGTACTCCATCAACTCGGCGAGCCCGAGATCCGCGACCTCGTGAAGAGTGCTGAGTCGGTAGATGTCGGCGTGGTGGAGCGTGATCCGGCCGGCCTGGTAGCTGTGCACGAGCGTGAAGGTGGGCGACGTGATCGGCTCCGTCACGCCGAGCGCGGCCCCGAAGCCCTGCGCGAACGCTGTCTTGCCCGAACCCATCTCGCCGGCGAGCACCACGAGGTCGCCCCCCCGCGCCAGACCAGCGACGACCGCGGCGATGGCGTGGGTGTCGGCGACCGACGACGAGCACAGGTGCAACATGGCGAGTGAATGCTAGAGCGCGGTCACACCGTGCAGCGTTCCACGCGCGACGAGATGCCGCACAGGACTTCGTAGGCAATGGTGTCGAGACGATCCGCCCACTCCTCGGCGGTGATCCGGTGCACTGTGCCGTCGCTCCACTGCTCCCCGATCAGGACGACCTCGTCGCCGACCTCGACGACGTCATCGCCGCAGTCCACCATCATCTGATCCATCGTGACCACTCCGACGATCCGTCGACGCACACCGCGGATCAGCACGGCCCCGTCCACCGCATGGAGGCGACGCGAGACACCGTCGGCGTAGCCGATGGGCACGGTGGCCACCGTCGTGTCCTGCTCGAATCGATGACGCAGGCCGTAGGAGATGCGGTCGCCGGCGGCGAGTCGCTTCACGAACGACACCTTTGCCTTCAGCGACAGGGCAGGCTGCAACCCGAGCGCACGGCAGAGCGGATCGACACCGCGGCCGGGCGAGATGCCGTAGATCGCGATCCCCGCGCGCACCATGCCGTACCGAGCCCCAGGATGGGCGATCGCGCCCGCCGAGTTCGCGGCGTGCACCAACACCGGACGATGCCCGGCCGATGCCAGCCGCGCGAGCGCGGCATCGAAGCGAGCGAGCTGTTCGAGCGTGTACGGATCGTCGGGCGAGTCGGCGACGGCCAGGTGGGTGAACACGCCGGCCAACCGCGTGGCGCCCGATGCGGCGACAGAATCGGCGACGATCATGGCATCTCGCTCGGCCGCACCAACTCGGTGCATTCCGCTGTCGACCTTCAGGTGCACCGGCACGTCCACCCCTCCGGCACCGGCGATCGCCGCCACGTGCCCCACGGAGTAGACGGTGAGTTGGAGCTGGTTGCGGATCGCGTCCGCGAGCGTCGCTGCGGGTTGCTCGCTGAGCACGAGGATCGGCGCATCGATGCCCGCCGCGCGCAGCTGCACGCCTTCCTGCACGAGGGCCACGCACAGCCCTGCAGCCCCGCCGCGAAGGGCGGCGCGGGCGGCCGTCACCGCATCGTGGCCGTAGCCGTTCGCCTTCACGACCGCCCACAGCTGCGACGGCGCGACAGCGTCGGAGAGCACGCGCACGTTGTGTTCGATGGCCGCGGTCGACACCTCGGCCCACGCCCAACGCGATATCACAGACCCTCGAGTACCGACGGCAGGTGCATCGCGATGTCGCCGGCAACAAGGCCCGACGACGGGGCGCGGCGCGCTGCCTGGCCGTGCAACCACGCTCCGGCCGCAGCCGCCTCGAACGGCGCGGCGCCGGTGGCGAGGAGCGCACCGATGATGCCCGCCAGCACGTCGCCGGTGCCGGCCGTCGCCAGTCGCTGATCGCCTGCCGTGACCACGAGCACGCGGCCGGCCGGGTCGGCCACGACGGTGGCCGGGCCCTTCAGCAGCACGATGCAACCTGTATCCGAAGCCAGGCGTCGCGCCGCCACGAACCGGTCGGCAATGGGCGGCGCACCGGTGAGCAGCGCGTACTCGCCGTCGTGCGGTGTGAGCACCGTTGGTCGCGTACGGCGCCGGAGCAGCGCGCCCGCGCCCTCCGCGTTCCATGCCATCGCGAACAGGCCGTCACCGTCGATCACCGTCGGCAGTGCAGCACCGAGCGCAACCGCTCGCACCTCCGCGGCGGTCGCATCGTCGCGACCGACGCCTGGGCCGATGACCAACGAATGGAAGCGGCCGAGCGAATCGAGGAGCGCCAGTGACCAGCCGATGGCCTGCAGCGGGTGCTGCACGACCTCCACCGGCGCGTCGACGACCATCCCCCCGACGGCAGACAGATGCACGATGCCTGCTCCCGCGCGCATCGCAGCCTGCGCGGCAAGCGCTGCCGAGCCGCTCATGCCGGCGCTGCCCGCGACCATCCGTACCGCTGCCCTCCACTTGTGCGCGTCGGCCGAACGGGCGGGCAGCCAGTCGGCGACATCGGACGGCTGCACGAGATGCGCGTGAGCGTGCGCAGCGACCCGGTCGCCGAGACCGATGTCGGCCAACTCGAGATCACCGACGAGCTCGCTGCCGGGCGGCAGCAGCAGGCCTGGTTTCAACGCCTGGAACGTGACCGTGTGGTGGGCGGCCAACACGGGTCCGTCGGCGGCGCCCGTGAGTGCGTTCACGCCGCTCGGCAGGTCCACCGCGAGCACCCGTGCCATCCCGACATCGGGCGGTCGCCAGCTGCCGTGGAACCCGGTGCCGTACGCGGCGTCGATGACGAGATCGGCCGGTGGGAGCAGCGCGGGGCAGGAGGCGGCCTCGAACACGCGAACCTTCACACCGCGATCGACGAGCAACTGCGCCGCCACTCTGCCGTCGGCGCCGTTGTTGCCGGTGCCCACGATCACGTGGACCGTCCGCCCGTACGCGCCGCCCAAGAGCCGCAGCGCCGAGCGGGCGACGGCGGCCCCGGCCCGATCGATGTAGGTGTGCACCTCGTGCGCGACGGTGAGATCCACCGCGCGCATCTCCACTGGTGTGACGATCGGCAGCATCGCCGCTGAGCCTACGCCGCGGCCTATTCGGCGACGACGTACGCGATGGCGATCGTGTCGGAGTGGGTGAGGCTGAGATGCCAGTGCGTGATGCCTCGATCCACGGCCAGCTCCAACGCTCTGCCGGTGATCGAGAGCGAGGGCACACCGGAGTCGGCTCGCCAGACCCACACCTCGTGGAACCCGAACGCTCCGAGGCCGAGGCCCATCGCCTTCATCACGGCTTCGCGGGCCGCGAACCGCGCAGCGAGCGAGGGAACCGGGTCGGCCTTGGGCGCGACGTAGTCGAGCTCCTCCGTCGTGAACAGCCGCCTGCGCATCGTCGGCGTGCGCGAGAGCGACGTGCGGAAGCGTTGGATGTCCACCGCGTCCACCCCGATCCCCTTGATCACGTCATGCTCATCGGGCGCGCCAGTGGTCGGCCGACTCCGAGATCGGCAGGATCAGCAGGTCGGCAACCGGCAGGTCGGCGAGCAGATCGTCGCGGAACGTCCCTTCGGTCTCGGTCACCCAGTCCACGAGTCGGTCGTAGCGACGGTCGTAGCCCTGCAGCACGCCGCGCATCACGGCGACGGGCAGTCGATCGTGGAACCGAACGTGGAGGAGCGTGATACCGGTGCAGGTGCCGCCCTTCACCTCCGGCACGAAGATCACGGTGCGCCCGTCGCTGCGGCCACGAGCGACGAGGATCTCCTTCTCGCTCGCGATCCTGCGCTTCGTGCCACGCAGCTGCGGATTGGTGTCCACCCTGCTGGGCACGTCGCGCGACAGCCCGCCACGGTCGACGATGGCGATCGTTGCTCCGTGGTCCGGGTCGCCGTCGACGGCGTAGCGCGTGAACCCGACCACCGCATCCACGGCAGGATCGAGGTCGGCGAGCACCTTCAGCGTGCGATAGCTCAGACGGTCGCGGCCCGCACCGGCCTGCAGCAGCTCCTGCACGAGGGCACGGTCGAGCACGCCTTCGTCGTTGCGACTGATCCCGACGGTGACCGTCTTCGCCTGGTGCTTGATCGCGTCCACCGGACGGGTGAGCTCCTCGATCGCACGGGTGAGCGCTGCCGTGAGGTCGTCGACCACCACGCCCGGGGTGGCGATCTTGCCCGTCGCCCGCTGGTACGCCTCGAGCGGCGAATCGCTGCTGAGGTCGCGCAGCATGCCCACCAGGCGTACCGCCGTGGAGGCCTCGAGGTGGCCGTCGTATCCGCCTGCGCGCAGACCGTCGAGGAACTTCTCCGCATGCACCGGCACACCGGCCTGCACCATGCGCAGCACGTGGTCGCCGTCGGCCGAATCCGCCAGCACGTTCTCGATGACCTCGCGGGCTTCGCGCAACGGCCGCGCCGACGCGTCGATCGCGAGCGCTGCCTCGTAGCCGAAGAGGTGACCCGTCATCGCGGACAGCACGAACGCGAGCGTCGAGTCCACCGAGGGAACGGTGAGGACCGCGGCCGCTCCAGCGAAGCGCTCGTCGGCCTCGGTGGCGATGACGATCGGCGTCGCCTTGTGGGCCCTGTAGATCGCGACTTCCTTCGCCACGTCGTCCGCGGTACCACCCACGAGACCGGCCGCGCACACGAGGATCAACGGCTCGCTGGACAGATCGATGTGCTTCTTGTCCTCGGTGACATCGCAGGCGATGCTCTTGTAGCAGAGCTCGCTGAGCTTGATCCGGACCTCTTCCGCGGCGACGGTGTTGGGACCGTTGCCGACGATCGCCCAGTAGCGCTTGGCCGGGGCGAACCGGCGGGCGGCCTCGGCGATAGCCGGGCGATTGGCCAGCACCTTGACCATGGCCTCCGGGAGCGCTCGCAACGACGTGAGCAGTTCGTGGCGACGCTGCGCCCGGCCGCGGCCGCTCGCGTCCGCGATGGCGCAGGCGAGCAGCACGCCTGCGGCAACTTGCGCGTAGAACGCCTTGGTGCTGGCGACGCTCATCTCCACGTCGCGACCGTCGCTGGTGTACAGCACGCCGTCGGCCTTGTCGGTGAGGTCGCTGCCACGGCGGTTGACGATGGCGACGACGGAGGCGCCGCGCCCGCGGGCGAGGTCGACGGTGCGGTTGGTGTCGGTGGTGGTGCCGCTCTGGCTGACGGCGACGACGAGCGTGTCGCGCATGTCCAGCCGAAGATGAAAGCCAGACAGCTCGGTGGCGGTGATCGCATCCACGTCGAGCGTGCCGTCGCACAGGTCATCGAGGACGCCGGCCATGCTGCTGCCGGCGACGAACGCCGTTCCCTGGCCGATGATGCGCACCTTGGTGATGGATCCGTCCGCGACTCGACCGGCGATGGAGGCAGGGAAGGAACGTTCACCCAGTTCGGCGACCAACCCCTGTGCGGTTTCGGTGATCCGGCCGCGGAGGGTCTTGCGCAGGCTCTGCGGCGCCTCGGTGATCTCCTTGAGCAGGAAGTGGGGCGAGCTGCCACGGTCGATGTCGCGCGTGGTGACCTGCGCGGTGACGACCTCGCGTTCGTCGATGGGCAGGTCGGCGCCGTCATAGGCGAGACGGCGAACACCGGCGAGCTCGCCGGCACGGGCGCCGTCGAGGACGAACACCTGGCCGCGGCTGCCGGCCGTCGACAGCGTCTCGCCGTCCACGCGGAGGTACCGCGTGGTCTCCTCGACGACACCGTAGGGCTCACTGGCGACGATGAAGAGGTCTTCGCCGAGACCGACGTAGAGCGCCTGACCGCTGCCGCGCAGGGCGAGGTAGACGCTCTGCGGCGAGTCGGCGGTCTGGGCGCCGATCGCGACGCTGCCCTCGAACTCGGCCACCGTGCGCCGGAAGGACTCCGCCAGATCCGTGGTTCCCGAGCGGGCATGCAACGACATCACGGCCGGGATGACCTTCGCGTCGGTGGTGATCGGCCCGGCGATCCGCAGGTTGTGGTTCACCTTGATGTCGGCGTGGTTGTCCACGTCGCCGTTCAGGACCGCCACCGTGTACGGCGACCGCTCGCCACCGCGCTGCTCGGTCTGCTCGCCGTTCACCGGATGGCAGTTGGGTTCGCTGATGATGCCGACGCTCGCCCAGCGGGTGTGCCCGAGCACCGAGACGCGGGCGGTGGGTGACGCGAGGGCGAGCCGCAGCAGATCATCGGCCGCGACCGCCGCACGAAGAGCCCTCACGTTGTCGCCCAGTTCGCCGATCTCGGCTGCGGCCTTGAAGACGACGCTGATGCACTCCCCAGCGATGCGCACGGAGCCGCTCTGGAACAGCGGGTCGCTGGTGCGGCGGGTGAGCAGCGAGCGAACGGCGGGGTCGTCGGCGCTGAGGCCGTGGTGCCACACGAACACGTGGATGCCCGCGCTGTCGCGGCCGCGCACCTCCATCCGGTCGATGGCCGACAACGCCTGCTGGATCGAGAGGTAGCCGGCCACCGCGCTCGTGCCGGCGTCGCGCCCGGCGAAGTCGGCAACGGCGAGCGCTGTCCGCACCCGGTCGTGGCGGACGGCCCACACCGCGTCGCGAAGCGCCAGCAGCTCGGCGTTCGCGGCTTCGATCGCTTCTGGCGTCAGGCCGGCCGCGACCTCGAGCTCCGCGTCGCGTTCGGCGATGCGAGCATCGATCTGGTCGAGGCGGGCGGTGATGCCGGCGAGCAGCTCGTGGCGGCCGACCAACGCGCTGACCCCGGGAACGCCGTGCAGCAGTCGATCGACCTCCGCCACCGACGACGTCGCGGACACGAGGGCCGTCGACGCGACGGCGAGGTCGAGCAACGCCAGCAGCGCTGCCGGGGACGGCACCTCACGGGCCGACGGTCGGGACACGATCGCAACGATGCCGCACATCGCGTACAGGTTACCGACACCTCTGACGCCACGTCCCGCGCTCTCAGGCGAAACGGCGGCGCACGGCGTCGGCGAGGTTCTGCGCCACCGAGCCCGCCAGGTCGTCGGTCGCTGCTTCGACCATGACCCGGATCAGCGGTTCGGTACCGCTGGCCCGCACGAGCACGCGTCCGTCGCCACCGAGCAGCTGCTCCGCCGCGGCGATCTCGCCGGTCAGTTCGTCGGTCGCATGCGGGTGCCGCTGCGCCACCTTCACGTTGATCAGCACCTGCGGGTAGCTGGTCATCACGTCCGCCGCCAGTTCGGCGAGCGGTCGGTGGTGGCCGTGCACGAACTCGGCCAACTGCAGCCCGGCGAGCAGGCCATCGCCCGTGGTGGCCACATCGCGGTAGATGATGTGCCCGCTCTGCTCCCCGCCCACGCTGTAGCCACCGCTGTCGAGCGCCTCGAGCACGTAGCGATCGCCCACCGGCGTGGTGACGACGTGGATCCCGGCGTCGGCCATCGCCCGATGGAAGCCGATGTTGCTCATCACGGTGACCACCACCGTGTCGCGATGCAGGTCGCCCGTCTCGAACAGCTGGACGGCCGCCAACGCGATCAGGCGATCGCCGTCCACCACCCGGCCGAGGTGGTCGACCGCGATGACACGGTCGCCGTCGCCGTCGAACGCGAGCCCCAGATGGGCCCGTCGGGCGACGACCTTGCGGGCGAGCGACGCCGGGTGCGTGGCACCACAGTGGTCGTTGATGTTGCGGCCGTCCGGCGTGGCATGCAGCACGGTGATCTCCGCGTCAAGCGCCGCGAACACCGCGGGCGCGACCGAGCTCATCGCCCCGTTCGCGCAGTCGAGCACCAGCCGCATGCCGGCGAGCGACCCGTGGCTGCCGGAAAGGTGCGTGACGTACCGATCGCGCTCGTCGAGGCGGGGCGCGTCGTACGGCGGCAACGACATCGGCATGACGAGTGCAGCTTCGATCGCCCGTTCCGCGTCGTCGCCGAGCTTCAGCCCACCGGTCGAGAAGATCTTCACGCCGTTGTCGTGCCAGGGGTTGTGCGATGCAGTGATCATCGCGGCCGGGCATCCGTGCTGCGCCGCCAACCATGCGACGGCGGGGGTGGGCAGTACACCGAGCGCCACAGGTTCGGCGCCGCCGGCCGCCAACCCGGCGATCACCGCGGCCTCCAGCGCCGGCCCGCTCTCCCTCGTGTCCATGCCCACCAGCCAGCGCCCGCCACCCAACACGGTGGCCGCGGCGCGACCGAGGGATGCCGCGTCGTCGGGGGTCAACTCGGTGAGTGCCGCGCCGCGCACGCCATCGGTACCGAACCTCAGCCTCACAAGCGATGCCCCTCCACGGAAAAACATGAACGCCCTCGGCCGAGACCGAGGGCGATCCGAAGCACAGCAGTACTCAACGCTTGGTGTACTGCTTGGCCTTGCGCGCCTTGACGAGGCCGTACTTCTTGCTCTCCTTGCGCCGCGGATCGCGGGTGAGGAGACCGGCCTTCTTCAACGCCGGACGAGCGTCGGGATCCAGCTCGACGAGAGCGCGCGCGATCGCCATGCGCAGTGCGCCGGCCTGACCGGTGACACCGCCGCCGTGGAGCGTGGCGTCGACGTCGTACTGCACTTCGAGGTCGAGCACGCGCAGTGCCTGGGTGACGATCATGCGCTGCATGGCGGTCGGGAAGTACTGGTCGAAGGCCTTGCCGTTGATGGTGTGGGTGCCGTTGCCGGGGCGCAGGCGAGCGCGGGCGACAGCCTCCTTGCGGCGGCCGGTGGTCTGGGTGAGCGGCTTGGTGGCCATGAACGTCTACCTTCTGCCTTCTGAGGCTCAGCGGGCCTTGGCCGCGGGGATTTCGAGCACGACGGGGCCCTGGGCCGAATGCGGGTGCTCGGGACCGGCATACACCTTGAGCTTCTTGATCTGCTGACGGCCCAGCGGGCCGTGGGGCAGCATGCCCTTGACGCTGCCACGGATGGCCTCCGACGCGTTGCGGTTGAGCAGCGCTGAGTACTTCTCGCTCTTGATGCCGCCGGGGTAGCCGGTGTGGCGCCAGACCTGCTTCTGCTCGGACTTGCCCTTGGTGAGGACGATCTTGTCGGCGTTGATGATGATCACGTGATCGCCCGTGTCGATGTGCGGGGCGAAGATCGGCTTGTGCTTGCCGCGAAGGATCCGCGCGGCTTCCGTGCACAGACGACCGAGCACCATGCCCTCGGCGTCGATGACGTGCCAGGCGCGGATGATCTCGCTGGCCTTGGGTGAATACGTGGTGCTCATCTTCGAACTTTCCGAACGTGCGGGCCGACCCAATGGGCGGCGCCGAGGAACCGTGCAATGATACGGTCTTCGGGCCGGGAACCACAATCGACCAGGCCAGGAACGCGGGAAAACCTCAGTTGTCGTAGCCCACTTCCCACAGCACGAGGCCTTGCGGCGGCGCCAACACCCCCGC